>VGRQ01000090.1 GCA_016875315.1 Deltaproteobacteria bacterium
CGATGAGCGTCCGCTTCCCCGCCACCTCCACGCAGAGGTCTACCCGGCCGGTGCCGGCGGCGTACTCGCGGGTGACCCCGTCGCCGCCGTTGACCACCTTCTGCACGAAGGCCATCACGCAGAGGTGGACCGTGGCCTCGTGGTAGCCCTCGGGCGTGTTGCGGGTGGCGAAGTCGGAGTTCTCCCGCCACCACTGGAGGAAGGTGCCGACGAGCACCGCCGCGTCGAGCGTGCCGTCGGCCGCGAGCCAGGGGGCGTCGGGGAGCCAGAGGTTCTCCTGCCCCCGCAGCGCGAGCTGGCGCGCCACCACCTCGCGGTAGAGCGGGTTGGCCACGCGCGCCGGGCGTGCCACGGGGTCGAGGAGGCCGAGGTCGACGCAGTAGTCGAAGTCGTCGGTGTTGGCGGGCACGTCGTCGTCGCCCGACAGCACGGCGGACACGATGCTGGCCACCCTCGGCTCGCGGAGCCGGTGGGCGAGGTTGTGCAGGTGGGTGGTGCGCGAGAGCACCAGCCGCTCCTTCGCCTCGTCGATGTCGGCCGCGGAGATCGGCACCGAGCGGTCGGTCACCAGCCGGTCCATGCACTCCGCGGCGAGCGCGTTGACGAGGAAGGGCTGGCCCTGCGACCAGTGGAAGGCCCGGTCGATGGCCGCCTCGTCGAAGGGCTGGCCGGTGTCAGAGGTGTGCTGGCCGTAGAGCGTGGCCACCTCGTCGCGGGTGAAGCCCCGCAGGGTGAGCGACGCCGCCTTGATGTTGAACGGGGAGCCGGGGTTGACCGAGGCGCCGTCCTTCGCCGCCGAGAGGTAGTCGCGGAGGTCGCGAAGGCCGATGAGGGCGACCGAGGAGGGGAACCCGCGCGGACGCTCCTGGAAGCCGGCCCGGAGTTGCCGTAGCAGGCTGCCCAGGGGTGCGCCGGTGACGGAGTCGGTCCCGTCGAGGAACAGGACCAGCGGCACGGGGTGGAGCGCCGCCGCCCACGCCCGGAGCCAGGGGCGCAGGCGGTTGCCCTCCACGCCGGAGGGCGCCGGCGGCGGGTGCAGGGCGGCGTTGAGCTGGAACCGGGCATCGCCGTCGATGATCTCGATCCAGCGCGCCTCGGAGCGCGCCACGTCGTCATCGCCCTGTGATTGCTCGAGGGTGGCGTACACCACCGCCGCGCCCTGGGCGCGCAGGCGCGCGGCGAAGGCCCGCATCGTCGTCGTCTTGCCCGTCTGCCGCGCCGCGTGGATCACGAAGCACTGCTGCCGCTCCACCAGGAGCGTCACCTCGGGCAGCCGCGCCTCCGCCGGCAGCATGTAGTGCCGCTCGGCGTCGCAGGGGCCGGCCGTGTTGAAGAAGCGGGGCACCGGGGCGGGAGCGTAACCCCGGCTGTCCCTCGACCCTGATCGCCCTGCCCCTGCCAGCGCGCTAGACGGCCGCCCATGTTCTTCCTGCTCGCTTGCGCCGTCGCGCCCGAGGGGCTCCGGCTCACCCCCGAGGGCGACGGTCCCGTCGTCGTCGTGGACTGGGACGCCAAGCCCCTCCCCGAGATCCCCTTCCCGAACGACCTCGCCACGCGCGTGGATCCCACGAGCCCCACCGGCCTGCGGGTGAACATCAGCGAGGTGGCGCCCACCATCACCGAGGAAGAAGCGCGCCAGAAGCTCAACGAGATGACCGGCTTCGGCGTGTACGCCCCGATCACCGTGGCGTTTGACCAGAAACTCGACCTCGACAACATCCTCTCGCGCCACCCCGACGACTTCGAGCGCGGCGCGGCCGCCTTCGAGGACGACGCCATCTTCGTGGTCAACGTCGACCCCGAGAGCCCCGACTTCGGCAAGCCAGTGGCCCTCGACCTCGGCCACGGCCGCTTCGTGTACGAAACGGAGAAGACCGGGCAATACTACGCCAACGACACGCGCGCCGCGTCGCCCTCGCTGGTGTTCGAGACGATGAGCGAGGACCTCGACGGCGACGGCGTGCTCGACTGGGGCGAAGACACCGACAACGACGGCTGGCTCGACGTGCCCAACGTGTGGCCCGAGGGCGGCGACCCGCGCGCCGACCTGCTCACCTTCTACGAGTTGCAGTCCAACACGCTCATCCTCCGTCCCGTGGTGCCGCTGCGCGAGGAGAGCCGCTACGCGGTGGTGCTCACCAGCCGCCTCGTGGGCGACAATGGCGGTGCGGTCAAGTCGCCGTGGAAGTATGTCAACCACACGCGACAGACGGATGCGCTGGAGCCGGTGGTCGATGCATTGTCGGAATACGGCGTGGGCCTCGACGACATCGCCTACGCCTGGGTGTTCAGCACCGGGCGCGTGACCGGCGACCTCGTCGACATTCGCCGCGGCCTCGACGGCGAGGGTCCCTTCGCCAGGCTGGCCACCGAGTACCCCGCCCGAGTGAACGAGGCGCTGGCCCTGCACGACATCGAGGGGATCGACCCTCGGGTGTTGCCGCCCGACGCGCTACTCGACACGCTGGTGGACGTTGGCCTGTTCGATGGCGCAAGCGGCGCCTTCATCAGCGCGGCCTACCGCGAGTACAGCGGCGCCGTGGTGGGCGGCAGCTTCGAGACGCCCTACTTCCTCGCCGATCGCGACGACGGCGACGTGCTCGGCGGCGACGCCGACGAGTGGTGGCAGATCGACGCCATGACCGGCACCTACAATGCCAAGCCGGCGCGCATCCCCTTCACCTGCGTGTTGCCGAAGGAGGGCGAGGCGCCCTACGACGTGGCCATCTTCGGCCACGGCCACGGCTCCTCGCGCTTCGACATGCTCCTGTTCGGCTGGTCGTTCAACCGCCTTGGCATCGCGGCCTGTGCGATTGACTGGCCGGGCCACGGCGCCGACCTCGCCGCCGACGAGGAGGCACTGATCCGCGCTTACCTCGCGGGCGCCGGGCTGGAGCCCTTCCTCGATCACCTGCAAGACAGCCGCTACCGCGACCTCAACAACGACGGCCGGGGCGACAGCGGCGCCGACCAGTGGATCACCGACCCCTTCCACACCCGCGACATGGTGCGCCAGGGGGTGGTGGACTGGGTGCAGTTCGTGAAGGCGCTGCAGGACTGCGGGCAGGGCGACATGGAGATCCGCGAGGTGGACGGATCCTCCGGCGGGGCCGGCACCACCTGCGACTGGAATGGCGACGGGCAGGCCGACCTGGGCGGGAAGGATGCGAGCTTCACCATCCTCGGCGGCTCGCTGGGCGGCATCAACACGGCGGTGGCGGCGGCGGTGATGCCCGAGGTCGACGCCTTCTCGCCGATCGTCCCCGGGGGCGGCCTGCTCGACGTGGCGGTGCGCTCCGACCTCGGCGGTGTCATCTCCGCGGTGGTGGGGCGCATGATCTCGCCCATGTTGCTGGGCATGCCCGACGGGGCCGGCGGCATCGAGATCGTCCAGCTCGTCAATGCCTACGGCGACATGCACAGCGTGCACGTGGCCTCGCTGGCGAGCTTCCCCGCCGGTGGCCGCGTGGAGATCGAGGTGGTGCGTCCCGAGCGCACCGACACCTACGAGGGCTACATCCCCGCCGACGGTAGCTTCCGGCTGCCCTTCGCGGCCGACGCGCCCGACGCCTTCGAGAAGCGCGCCATCGTCGACATGCCGGAAACCGGCCCCGTGGCCGGTGCAGTGTACTCCAGCGACAACAACGTGGACCTCGGGGACTACCTCGTGATTCGCCTGTTCGACGCCGAGGGCGACTTGGTGGAGGAGATTGATACATTTGATACATCGGTGGTGTATGAGGGGGTGACGATGCCCGCTGGCTCGCCGGTGGTGGCGGCCGCCCACGGCAGCGGCAAGATCCGGGGGACGAAGGAGCTGCGTCGGCTCGCGATGGTGATGGCGATGGCGTTGGAGCCGGCCGACCCCGTGGTGTACGCGCGGCACTGGGTAGACGAGCCCTTCGAGGCGCTGGGCGGCGAGCCGTCGAACGTCTTGCTGGTGCCCACCATCGGCGACCAGGGCGTGACCATCAGCTCGGGCCTCGCCCTCGCCCGCGCCGCGGTCCTCGTGGACTGGCAACAGGTGGACGACCGCTACGACATGACGCCCGACCAGTGGCTCATCAGCCGCGAGGTGGCGCGCGCCGTGGAGGACTACGGCCCCTACACCGACGTCAACGGCGCCCCCTGCCTGTTCGACCCCGACGACCTCGACGAGGGCACCGACGGCACCGGCGCGCCCAGCGAGGCGCCGCTGCGGGCCACTCGTGAAACATCCAGTGGTATCACCGCCTTGCGGCTGCCCTACCCCCAGACCACCGGGAAGCACGGTTTCTCCGAGCCCGACCCCTCGCGCGCCTTCGACGTGGCGCTGTTCGTCGTGAACCAGACCAGCTTCTACTTCGCATCCGGGGGGACCGAGTTGCGGGACGAGGTGTGTCTCGGTTCAGACTCGTGTGCTGATATTCCGCCGGTTGAATGGGAGGTCGAGTGATACTTCTCGCATGTATCAGTGTGGCGGCGGAGTGGACCGACAACGCCGAGTACCGCGCCATCGGCAGTCTCGGCTCGGAGTTGTTGCTCAACACCGACGAGGCCTCGCTCGCCGGTGGCTTCGACCTCGACCAGCGCCTGCGCCTCGGCGTGGACGCGAAGGCCACGGGCTGGCGTTTCGGCGCCGAGTTCGACGCGCTCTCGGGACAGGTGTTTCATTCCACGTGGAACATCCCCGGGGTGGAAGACGACCGCCGCCGCTGGGCCGACGACAGCTTCTCGCTGGCTGGCCTCCAGCCGCGTCGCCTGAGCGCAGGCATCGACACCAAGGTGGGCAAGCTCGACCTGGGCTTGATGCCCTCGCAGTGGGGCATGGGGCTGCTCGCCAACGACGGCACGGGCGATCCCCTGTTTGGCCGCACCGACTTCGGTGATCGCTCGATCCGCCTGCGCTACCTGGCGCAGACGCCGGGCGGCTGGACGATGGCGGCCATCGCCGACCTCGTGGCGGTGGACGATAGCGCCGACCTGATGCAGGGGCAGGCCGCGGGGCAGGGCATCCTCGCCGCGCTCTACGGGGCGCGCGGCCCCTCGACCTTCGGCGTGTACGGCGTGTTCCGTCACCAGGTGGAGAACGCCTTCGACGCCCCCGGCAACGAGCGGGCGACCAACGCGGTGGTGCTCGACGTGTATGGGCGCGTGCAGCGCCCGGTGGGCAAGTGGACCCTCGACGCCTCGGCGGAGGGGGCGGGTATCTACGGCGGGACGGACCGGACGCTGAGCTACAACAGCCGCGAGTCGCTCGAGGTGCTCTCGACCGGCGCGGCCACGCGGCTGGTGTTGACCGGCCCGAGGGAGCGCCTCGCTTCGCACCTGCGCCTCGGCTACGCCAGCGGGGATGGGGCGCCCGACGACGACGAGCAGAACGCCTTCGCCTTCGACCGTGACTTCGACGCCGGCATCGTGCTCTTCGACGAGGTGATGGGGGGTCTCGACGCGGCGGCCTATGCCCAGCTCTCCGACCCGGACTACAGCGGGCAGGCCCCCGACGGCGCCGACCAGCTCGTGGGGGAGGGCGCAGTGCGCGGTGCCACCTTCATCCAGCCCGCGATCGTGGTGCAGCCGCGGCCCTGGCTGGGCGTCCGGCTCGGCGCGGTGTTGGCCTGGTCGACGGCGCCGATTGCCCAGCCCTTCCAGACCTTCCGCAACGGCGGCGTGCCGACCAACGCCTACGGCGAGGCCACCGAGGGCTACTACCTGGGATCGGAGATCGACTGGGCGCTCACGCTCGGCGACTTGTCCCCGCCGGGGGGGAATGCGATTACCAAGCCGAAGCTGCGACCCTCGCTGTGGATCCAGGGCGGACACGGGTTCTTGTCGGATGATCTCGGGGGGGAGAGGGTCGACCTGGTGAGCGTGGCGGGGCGGGTGAGGATCTAGGCGGGACCGGGGGCTGGGGCGTCGACAGCGACAGGGACAGCGACATCGACGGCGACGGGATCAGCGCAGCATTGGCGCGTAGACACTCTCCAATTCGCCCCAGAAGGCGGCGACACCGCAGCCCGCGAGTCGCTTCGCGTTCTGGGGGCCGATCGCGCTGGCAAGCGCCGCCTCGATTTCATGGGACTTCAGGGTGCTACTGGTGTACTCGGCGGGTTGCTTCTCGCCGTCGTCGAGCAGGAATCGCAGCGCGCGCTTCGCGTGGTGCTCGGCGGAGTTCGGCCTGCTCGTGAGCTTCTCTGGCCGCGTGCTCACCGGCCTCCCCAACGCCGCGTCCAGGCGCTTGGCCCGAGCCGACCGCGACGGAGCGAGGAGTCCAACGATCCAGGCCTCCCCGGTGGGGTTGCACACCCCGAGCACTCGACGCTTGGCGTGGCGAGCGTCGAGTGCCGCGTGGGCTGCGGCGATGCAGGCGGGGCGAGACGCGTCGCCATCCTCGTCAGCCAGCACGATGACCACGTCGGTCGTGGGATTCAGTTGAAGCACGATCTCTACGAACACCGCTGCGAAGCCGAGTGGTTCGCGCTCGTGACGCTGTCCACGGTACCATGGACGCCCGCTGGGCGCGGTGCCCCCTCGCGGCCGAGCGCCGGTACGGAAGAAGGCGCTCTCGCCGCCGCCTGTCCAGCGGCGCGCGGCGTCGAGGTTGGGGACGTCGGCTGTCGCGTCATCCGCCAGCCTCCGGATCAGAAGTCGGTGTGCCTCGTCGTCTCCCGCGATGCCCACTCGTAGCGGCCCCTCACCCACTCGCGACCCACTCTTCGCCAAGATTCGCCCACAACTCCCCGGAGGTGTAGCCGGAACGCCAAGCATCGAGGGTCGGGTGCTCGGAGAGAGGTTTGACCCTCGTGTGTCCCTTCCCGTCCAACGCCATCACCCGCACCTCGGAGATATCGAAGCTGTCGAGAAGGATGGGAGAGTGGGTGGTGCAGATCACCTGCAATTCGGGACGGACCTCCATGACGCGGCGGATCGCGGCGATGATCTCGTGCTGCGCCCCGAGGTGGAGTCCGTGGTCGATGTCGTCCATCAGGACGATATTGGGCAGGTCGCGGTGATGGGCGACAGTCAGTAGGGCGAGCGACACCAACGTGCCGTCGCTGACCGTGGAGGCCGAGACACGGCCGGCGCCGAGCATCTCTAGCGAGAGCGTCGTAACGTCAATCTGCGACCGCTTGTCAGGCGACTCGATCTTTCCCTTCCCAAACTTGAGGTCGCGGAAGGGAGGAACTACCCGCGTGAGGTCCTTCTTCAGCGACTGGATGCCGTCGGGGTTGTCGGACGCGAAGTCCTTGAGGATCGTGGGCAGGCCCTGGCCGTTCGGCGAGAGGGTGGTGACCTCGACCGGTGACGGGGCGGCGATGGCGTCGGGCTCGAGGCGAAGTCGTTGTGCGCTCCACGACCCGGCGAGGGCCAGGGCGGAGTCCATGCGGGAGGACTGGTCCGGCGGGCCTCCGGGGCCGGGCGGCAGCGTTCGCCGCGCACTGTTCACTAGGCGGAAGCTCACTTCCGCCGATTTCATCCAGTTGGTACCGGTCCACGGTGGCACGCGGATTTCCAGTTCACCCCGGTCGCTCTCACCGCGCCATGTCATGCCGTCCGTCGAATCCGCTGTGAGCTCCGTCGTCGCCTTCGCCTCCTGGATCGCTCGACCGGCCGCGCCGAGCGCGTGGCCGTCGCTCCCCTGCGGAAACGACCCGCGGCACAGCAACTCGATGTGGTTGAGAACGGTGCTCTTCCCGCACCCGTTGGGCCCCACGAGCACCGTGAATCGCTCCAGATCGATGGTGACATCGGCGAGCGACTTGATGCCGGCGAAGTGCACTCGCTTGAGCATGGCGCCACCATAGCTGCTTCTGGGGACGCGTGGGGGCCCGGGCGGCGCCGACGGGCAGTCGCCGGGGCGAACGGGCAGGCCTGTGGGCGCCGGCGGACCGAACCCCCCCGCTACCGGGCCAGTCTCCGCAGCATCGCGTGGATCCGCCGCAGCTTCGCCTGCTGCTCCTCCGCGCCCTGGACGCCGCAGAAGTCGAGGGCCGAGCAGACCTCCCCGGCGGAGCCGCGGGCGATCTTGAAGTGGTTCTTGCTGGCGGCGCCCTCGCGGGCGGCGGCCTCGGCGATGTCGAGGGCCACGGAGATGGCAGCCCAGCGCGCGGCGAGAGCCGCCGCGCGCAACCCCGAGCCGACCGAAGGAGGCGAACCCGTCGCCGTCGCGTGTCGCTGTCGCATGTAACGTGTCGTTATCCGGCTTGGGCCTGGCCCCGCATTTGCAACCGCCAGAACCTGTGATACTCGGTGCCGAGGAGTGAAGTTCCCTGAACGCCTCGACCCCGCGCCCACGGATGGCTACACGACGGTCGATTGGGGAACCTGTTTTTCACCGGAGGACGTGCTTGACCTTGAGCGGGCGGCCCGGTCGTTCATGCCGCGGCGGGTGCCCCGAACCGTCGTCGGTGGCGCGATCCAGCGTCTCTTGCATGCGCTAGACAGGGGGCGCGCGGTAATTCGTGGCGGCTGAGAAGCCCGCCACGGCCATCACCGCTGCGTGCGGCGAACACCTGGTCGCCGCACGCCTCGCCGGCATGGGTTTCGTCGTCGCGCTCACGCGGGGCGGCAGTCCCGCCGCTGATCTGCTGGTCACTGATGTTTCGGGAACTCGAACCATACCGGTACAAGTCAAGACAAGTCGGTGGGCTCGGCGAGTCTACAAGCGCAAACCGGACCGAAATCACGCCGAGTGGCTGGTCGGTGGCCGCAGACCTCCGGAAGGAAGCGATATTGTTTATGCGTGTGTTTCTCTCAACGGGTGGCCGCAGGCCTCCGCGCTGCCCGAGATCTTTTTGGTGCCCGCGAGCCGAGTGCGCTGGCAGGTGGACTATGCGGCTGAGCGTGGTCACAAGTGGGTTCTCTTGTGGATTCCGGAGTCGGAGTTCGAGATGTACCGGGAACGATGGGATCACATCTCCGGCTTGCTCGCTCCCGTGCTGGAGGCTCCGGCGGGTGGTGATTCCAGTCCACTGAGCACTGAGTTTCTCGGGCCGGACGGGCCTGCGGTGGAGACGAACGAGTGACGTATGCCCGCCTTCAGCGGCGGGTCGTTGCTTTGCGCGGATTCCCCTGAGAACGCGTGACGACTGCTGGATCGCATAGGTGAACCGCGCGTTGCATCTCACACGCGGCGCAGCCGCGCGGCCCGAGGGAGGCGAACCTGTCGCTGTCGCTGTCGCTGTCGCTGTCGCTGTCGCTGTCGCGAGTCGCTCGTCCCGAGTATCAGTCCCGCTCCATCCCCCCGTGACACTCCCAGATCACGTTCCCAATCTCTTCCCCCTCGATATCCACGTCGATCGCGTCCGCCCCGTCCCAGGTGAATTCCCCGGTCACGAACAGGACCGACCCGGCCGCGAGCGGGTCGCAGGAGAGCCCGTCGCCGCTGTTGTCGTTGCCCTCGCAGCTCTCCACCGTGCCGGTGACTTCCAGCTCCTGGGCGCCGCTGTCCTCGGCGTCGACGCCGAGCTCGTGCACGATGTAGAAGGCCTCGCCATCCTCGGCCCGCTCCGCCCGGAGGCTGCCCCGGCCGTCGAGGTCGCCGCCCCCGGAGGAGGTGAGGTCCCAGTCGAGGGTGACCGCCGCGTCGCTGCCACAGGGGATCACGCCGTACCACTCGCCGGCGAGGGCGTCGGCGGCGTCGGCGGGGAACAGGCCGGCGCAGCCCAGGAGCGCCGGGACGAGCAGGGCGAGGACGGGTGCGCGGCTCATGGCGTGGCCTCGGCGAGAAACTCGAACTGTACCCGGCGGTTCAGCGCGCGGCCCGCCTCCGACTCGTTCTGGGCGAGGGGTTGGCTGGCGCCGTAGCCCCGGGCCACGAGGCGGGCGCCCTCGACGCCGCGGGCCACCAGCCAGGCCTTCACCGCCTCGGCGCGGCGCTGCGACAGGTCGAGGTTGTAGGCCTCGCCGCCCTTGTCGTCGGTGTGGCCTTGCACCTCCACCCGCGACAAGTCCGGGTGGAGCAGCAGGGTGGCGGCCACCTGGTCGAGCACCGCGTGGCTCCGGGCCTCGATCTCGGCCTTGTCGAAGGCGAAGTGCACCTGGTCGCGGATGACGACGCTGGTGGCGGTCATCTCCACGCGCTCGGCCGCGAGGCGGGCCTCGACCACCAGCGGATCCACCCCGGGGTTCACCTCGATGTCGAGCCGGAACGGCCCGTAGCCGGGGGCCTGGGCGATGAGCTGCCAGTTGCCCGGCCGGAGTGAGAAGCCGGCACGGCCGCCCGGGGAGCGCTGGGGCGCCGGTCGACCGGGACCGAGGGCGCGCACCTCGGCGTCGACCGCGTTGCCGGTCGCGTCGACGACGAGGACCGTCACCGGGCGCGGGAGCCATTCCAATCGCAGGCGACGCGTCTGCACGCCCTCGTCGAGGTCGACGGTGTCGCGCACCTCGCCCCGGTAGCCGGGGGCGTCGACGGCGAGGGCCAGGGGCCCCGGGTCGCGATTGTCCACCACGGCGATGCCCGCGTCGCCGAGCCGCTTCTCGGCGCCGTCGACGCGGAGCCGGGCGTCGCCCACCGGGCTCCCGGCCGGGTCGACCACCTCGACCAGGAGCGTGCCCTTGCCCGGGTCGGGCGCGGCGAGGGGCACCGGGACCGCCTGCGTGCCCGGGCCGGGCGTGACCTCGGCCTCGACCTGGCCGAGCCCGTACACCGGCGACACCGCCACCACGGTGTAGCCGCCCGGGTCGAGGCCCAGCGATCGCTCGCCGCGCGCGTCGACCGGGGCCGGCGGGAACACCTCGGCCCCGTACACCCGCACCAGCGCGTCGGCGGCAGGCGTGGTGCCCGCGCGGACGGACACCGTCACCGGGCGCGCCGCGCGGGACAGCCTCACCTCGGCGCGAGAGGAGCCGCTCACCGCCTGGGTCGTATCGCCGATCTTGAACCCGTCCGCCTCCACGCGCAGGGCGTGCTTGCCCCGGCGCAGGCCGCCCAGTTCCACGCTCCCGCCGGTGGTGGTGCCCGCGCGCTTGCCGTCGATCCACACCGCGGCGCCCTCGACCGGGCGCCCCTCCGGGTCGATGACCCGCACCGACAGGGTGCCGTCGCCGTCCTCCGAGAGAAAGTTGACGTCGACGTCCACGCGCCGATTGTCGGCCTCGTGTACGCTGAGCTCGCGTTCTTGCATGCCGTAGGCTGGCGCGGCCACGCCGAGGGTCCAGTCGCCGGGCGGCAGGCTGAACCAGGCCTCGCCGTCGGGGCCGAGGTCGGTGGGCGCCAGCGAATCCGGCCCCATCCACCGGGCCCGCGCATCCACGGGGGCGCTCTCGAGGCCGCGCGCGCGCACGCGGACCTGACCGGCCTGGAAGGCCATCGGCAACAGCACCTCGCGCGTGCCCTGGGCCACGCTCACCACCTGCTCGGCGCCTTCGCGGAGGCGCTCGCCGCGCCCGGACACGCGGCGCTCGCCGGCCGCGAGTTGCCCCAGGCTCAGGGTGCCGCCGGTGGAGGTGGTGCCGGCGCTCTTGCCATCGACGAGCACCTCCACGCCCTCGAGGGGCTCGCCCGCGAGGTCGACGGCGCGAATGACCAGCTGCCCGGTGCCGCCCTCGGCCTCGGACAGGCGCACGTCGATCACGATGAGCGCGGTGCTCCCGGCCTCCACCCGCACCTCGCGTTCCTGCACGCCAAACGAGTTAGCCGTAACGACGGCTACCCACTCGCCGGGGAGCAGGGTGAAGGTGCGCTCGCCGTCGGCGCCGATGTCGGCCGGGGCAAGCTCCTCGGGGCCGAGGAAGCGGATGCGGGCGTCGGGCACGGGACCATGTGGACCCCGGGTCACGACGCGGACACTGCCCGGCGGCCGGTCGAGGGTGATCGACGCGGCGCCGCCCTCCGCGGTGATCGCGACCGGCACCGCGCCGTGGCCGCGGTAGTCGGCGTGGGCGACGGTCACCACCCGGTCGCCGGTGGCGAGCCCGGTGACGGCGAGGTCGCCGCCGGTGCTGGTGGCGCCCACCGGGTTGCCGTCGATCGACACCACCGCGCCATCGACGGGGCGCCCCTCGCGGTCGCGCACGTCGAGGTCGAGGCGCGCCTCGCCCCTGGGCCGGGCGAGGATGACCTCCAGTCGCTCGGGGTGGAATCGGTCGTCGCCCAGGTCCACCGTGCGCGACTGC
>VGRQ01000091.1 GCA_016875315.1 Deltaproteobacteria bacterium
GAAGCCGGGGGGCGGCTGGGAGTTCCTCGGGGTGCGGGAGTGAAGTGGTTCCTGCCCGACGCGGCCTGGGTCGACGGGGAGCTGCGTCGCGACGTGGGCATTCTCGTCGCCGGGGAGACCATCGTGTCGGTGGGCGCTGTCGACGAGCGGCTCGGCGAGGTGGAGCGCCTGCACCGGCGCCTCGTCTTGCCGGGGTTCGTCAACGCGCACTCGCACGCCTTCCAGCGCGCCCTCCGGGGGCACGTGCAGCACGCCGAGGGGCACGACTCCTTCTGGAGTTGGCGCGAGCGCATGTACGCGCTGGCCACCGCGCTCGACCCCGAGGCCATCGAGGCGGTCTGTACGCTGGCCTTCGCCGAGATGGTGCGGGCGGGCTTCACCACCGTGGGCGAGTTCCACTACCTGCACCACCAGCCCGACGGCACGCCCTACGACGACCCCGACGAGCTCGCCCGCCGCGTGGCGCACGCGGCGCAGCGCGTGGGACTGCGGATGGTGCTGTTGAGGGTGGCCTACGCCCGCGCCGGCTACCGGGTGGATGCCAACCCGAGGCAGCGGCGCTTCATCGACCGCAGCCCCGACGCCGCGCTGGCGGCTGTGTCGCGACTCCAGGGGCACGGGTTGACCGCCGGACTGGCGCCGCACTCGGTGCGTGCTGTCCCGCGCGACTGGTTGCACGCCCTCGCCAGCTTCGACGGCGTGGTCCACGCCCACGTCGACGAGCAGCCGGGCGAGATCGAGCAGTGTCTCGCCGAGCATGGCCGCCGGCCGGTACACGTCCTGGTCGAGGCGGGGCTGGTGAGCGAGCGTTTCACCGCGGTACACCTGACCCATCCCGACGATGCCGAGATCGCGGCGATGCGCGGCCAGGTGTGTGCCTGTCCCACCACCGAGCTCGACCTCGGCGACGGCTTTCTCCCGGCGTGGAAACTCGGCGTGCCGGTGTGCCTCGGCAGCGATTCACACGCCGCCATCGATCCCTTTGCCGAGATGCGGGCGGTGGAGTGGCACAGCCGGGCGCTGCTGGGTCGTCGTAACATCTTGCCGCACGATGGGGCCGACGGGCTAGCCAGCGCCTTGCTGCGCATGGGCACAGAGCACGGCGCGCGGAGCCTCGGCGTGAACGCGGGTCGGCTGGCGGCGGGGGCCCTCGCCGACTTCGTCGCCATCGACGTGTCGCGACTAGAGTTCGCCGCCTCGCGCCTGCTCCCCGCCGTCGTGTTCAATGGCTGCCCGGCGGCCGTCACCGACGCGTGGGTGGGTGGGCGTCACGTGCTGCGCGACGGGCGCGTTCCCGGGGCGGAGCGGATCGCCCACGAGGCCGAGGCGGCGCTGCGGCGCCTGGGACTCGCCGGGTAGTCGCTGGCACTCGTCAACGTTTCGTGCGGGGGGAGCCGTCGCCCCGCGCGGCAGGGGAGATCGCTCTAGGATCGCGCGCCCATCGTGATCTCCGGCGAGCCAGAACCTCGATCGCGCCGTTACGCGGCGGCAGTATTCTTTGTGTTTAGTGGGTTTTTAGCGATTTCTACGGCCCTGTCCGCCTTGCTCTGGTTCGGCCCGCTCCACCTCCGCGGGGCGCCGCTGACGGGCACTGACTTCTCGCAGTACTGCGAGGCGGTCATTGCCGCGGTGGAGGGGCGAGCGGCGGCGAACCCCCATCGGTCGGCTCTGGTGGCCTCGGCGCTCGCGCCCCTGGCCGCCCGCGCTCACGCGCTCGACGCGCTCTTCCTCGGCGCGGTGGCATCGACGGCGCTCCTGGCGGCGGGCGCGGGGGCCTGGGCACTCGCGGTGTCGGGGCGCGTGGCAGCGGTGGCGGCGATGCTGGCTTGCCTGTCGGTGGCCCCGATCGCGTTGCTCCCGCGCACGGTGTCGTTCTACCCGGAGATGGCGGCCGCATTCATGGTGGCCTCGGCCGCGGCGGCGTGGGCATGCGCGCGCGGCGGGTTGCTGGCCTGCGTCCTGGGCGCCGCGCTGGTGGGACTCGCGCCGCTGGTCGACCTCCGCGGCGTGATCTGGTTCGTGCCCTGTGCCGTGCTGGTGGGCGCCGGTGCGGTGCTCGGCCCGGAGGGCGAGGGCTGGCGCTCGCTGGGTGGCTGGGCGAGGCGGCTGGTCGCGGTGGCGCTGGTGGCCCTGGTGCTCCTCGGGGCCTGGCGCCTCGGTCCCCGCGTGTGGCCGGCCAACCTCGGCGGCACGCTCGAGATGCAGGCCTACAGCCAGGTGCAGGACGTGGCCCGGCGCGCCGGCGCTCGCGTGCCCTTCCTGCGCGACGTGGATGCCGCCTGCCGGGGGCGAGGATTCGCGTGGGGGCACGGCGGGGCCGCCGAGTTCCCCCGCGTCGGCGCGTGCCTGGCGGCCGTCAACGCGGTGGCGTCAAACTTGCCTCGGGTCGAGGAGTCGCGGTTGGCGTGGTCAAGGCAGGGCGCGCCCTGGGTGCCCGTGCTGGCGACGGGCTTCGCGCTCGGCGCGCTTCGCCACTGGCGCCGCCCGAGGCGAGCGCTGGCGCTCCTCGGCGCCGCCGTCCCCAGCGTCGCGATGCTGGCGAGCGCCGAGAACGAGCCCGACCTGCGGCGTCTCGGGCAGGCCTTGCTGGCGGTCCCCGTCGCCCTCGGGGTCGGCGTGGAGGCGGTCCTTGCCGCACCGAGCGCAATCATATCGCGACGACTACCGCAGTTTCCCCGGGCGCCGGCGTTTGTGGAGGTCGCCGGTGTCGTGCTCTTCGCGCTGCTCGTCGGCGGGGTGGTGCCCTCGCCGCTCTCGCCGGTCGCGCGCTGGCGTGCGCCCTTCACCGCCCAGTCCGAGTACCTCCAGTACGACGGACCGCGGGTGATGGGCCGGGAAGCCTACGACCGCGTCTGCGCCACGGCGCTCGCTGGCCGGGCCGAGGCGGGCTGGGCGGGCGCCATCCCCACCAGGCCCTGGCCATGATCGCATTGCTGGCCTGGCTCCCGGCCTGCGACAAGCGCTGCCCGGAGGAGATGGTGCAGCTCGGGGAGCTGTGCATCGATCGCTACGAGGCCTCGGTCGCCGCCGACGGCCGAGCCCGCTCGCTCCCGGGCCTGAAGCCGACGGTCGGCCTCACCCACGCCCAGGCCGCCGCAGCCTGCCGGAGCGCGAGCAAGCGCCTCTGCTACGACCACGAGTGGGTGGCCGCCTGTGGGGGCCGGGAGTGGCCCTGGGGGAGCGAGGCGCCCGTGGATGGCCAGTGCCCAGTCCCCAACGCCAACGGCGACAAGCCACTCGACGACCTCGCGCTCACCGGCTCCTTCCCCCGGTGCGGCAGCGTGGAGGGCGTGCAGGACCTCTACGGCAACGCCTGGGAGTGGACCGCCCCCGACCCGGGCACACCGAGCGCCTCCGCCAAGCGGGGCGGCGCCTGGTACGTCGCCGGTCCCAGTCCCTGCACGGGCGCCCCCTTCATCATGCACGACCCCGGCTTCGCTGGGACCATCGCCGCGCGCTGCTGCAGCGACGCCCGGGTCGCGTGGCCCTGGGCGCGCTAGCCAGCCAGGCTACCCGCAGCGGCGGGCCACCACCTCGGTGACGATGTCGACCGCCCGGTGCAGCTCGTCCACCGGCACGAACTCGTCGGCCTTGTGCGCCACGTCGATGCTGCCGGGGCCGAAGACCAGCGAGCGCATGCCGAGCTTTGCCAGGTTGCCCCCGTCGGTGGCGAAGGCGGCGGCGCCCCCGCCTCGGCTGTAGGGGGCGAGGATCTGCTCCAGCGGCGTGCCGGGCTCGGTCAAGAGCGCAGGCGTCACCCGGACCAGCTCCGCGGTGGCCCAGGGGGCGACGGCCGCGCCCACCTCGGCCGCGAGACTCACCTCGTCCATCCCCGGCAGCGCGCGGAATCCGAGGTCGATCGCGCAGCGGTCGGGGACGATGTTGATCGCGCTCCCACCCTCGATCCTCGCCACGTTCATCACCACGAAGGGCCGCTCCAGCATGTCGGCGAAGCGCACCTCGCGTCGCCACCGCTCGGCCAGGGCCTCGAGCGCGTCGATGGCGCGCGCCGCCTTGGAGATGGCGTTGTCGCCGAGGTCGGGCTTGGAGGAGTGCGCCGCCCTGCCGGTACACCACAGGCGCATGGCGGCGTGACCGGGATGCATGCGGAAGGTCTTGAACGACGTGGGCTCGCCGATGAGGCAGAGCGAGGGCAAGGGGCGGCCCGAGAGCTTCGTCACGAGGTCGCGGGAGCCGAGGCAGCCCACCTCCTCGTCGCAGGTGAACACGAGTACGAGTTCCCGCTCCAGCCTCGGAAGGCGAGGCAACGCCTCGATCGTCGCCGCGATGAAGCCCTTCATGTCGGCGGTGCCGCGGCCGAGGAGCCGCCCGCCGCGCTCCGTCACCCGGAAGGGATCGACGCTCCACGGTTGCCCCTCCACCGGCACCACGTCCATGTGCCCGGAGATCACGAGCCCGTCGGTGCCCGCCGGCCCCCGGCTGCACACCAGGTTGAGCTTGCCCTCGCCCGGCGCGTCGAGCCGCTCGACCCGGAAGCCCTCGGCCTCGCAACGCTCCGCGATGTAGGCCCCGATCCCCGTCACCGGGCGGTCGGAGACGCTGGGGAACTCGACGAGTCGCGATAGCGTTTCCACAACCGGCATCTACTTCCTCGGCTTCTTGCGAAGGAACGCGTCGCGGTCGCGCGCCCCGGTGTCGCCCTGGGCGGCAGGTTGGCGGAGGCGCGCCGACTTCTTCGGGTCGTCCTTCTGCTTCTTCTCCTCGTCCTCGTCCACCTCGACCTCCCACCACTGGTGGGGCCGCAGGGGGCGGAGGGCGCCCACGAGATCGGGGCGCTGGGCGGCGTTGACGATGGTATCGGCCAGCGCGAGCAGGCGCGGCGCCGTGGTGGGATTGCAGCCCTCCCCCTCGCGCACCGCGAGGACGGCGGCACCGGCCTCGGGGCCGGCCCGGGCCTGCGACGAGATCTCCACCTGCTCGGGGACGGACTTGAAGGTGGCACGATCGGCCTCGGTGGCCTGCTTCAACAAGTCGGCGCCCCGCCCGAGCTCCCCGGCACAGATGGCCTCCGCCGCCTTCTTGTAGAGTTGCGCCGGTGCCGCCCAGCGCCCCGGCTCGGGCAGCATCACGCCCTTCTCGCCGCGGAGCAGCCGCCGGTACCAGTCGGCCCGGTTGCGCATGGCGCGCATCTCGGCCTGCTGGGCGAGCTGGATCGCCTGCAGGCGCTCCTGGACCAGCGCCAGGAGCGCGTCGCGGAGCTTGTCGTTGCCGGCGATCTTGCCCTGGAGGGCGTCGTTGCCCAGCGCCTTCCCCAGCCGCCGCAGCTGCTGGGCGTCGGCCTCGCGCAGGGCCTCGCGGGCGCTCGCGTTCACCACCCGGGCGGCGCGATCCGTGGTGCTGGCGGCCCGGCGCTGGCGCGGCATGGAGAGAAGTTATCGCCAGCCGAGCGGGGCGCGATACTTTCCCGGGCCGATGCGCTTCGACCCCCGACGCCGCCTCGATCGCCCCCTCCCCGGGGCGCGCATCACCGAAGAGCGCACGCTGCGGATCCACGTGTCGGAAAACCGCCCCTCGCCGCCCTGTCCCGTGCCGGCGCGCGACGAGAAGGAGCTCTCGAAGATCGACACGCGGCCCTCGCGCAAGAGGGTCGAGGCAGGGCCGAACGCGCCCCAGCTCATCCGGCTGGTCCGCTACCCCTTCGCGCTCGCGACGGTGCGTCCGAGGCGTCAAGTCGTCCTCGAGGCGCGCCGCAGTGCGGAGGCCAGGGCAGAGGCCCGGGCACCGCTGGGTCACCCCATGCGGGAGGCGGTTGCGGAACGCGAGGAAGTGCGGTCTACTCGCGCCGCTTCATCCCGCGCCGAGCTCGGCCGTCCCCGGGCCTTCGCGCCCCGGACCTCTGCCCTCGTCGTGGTTCCTCCCCTCCTCGAGGACGATTCTTGACTCCCAACCCCGTCGAAGCGCTCGCGCCCTACGCCGGCCCGCCCTCGGGCCGGGGCGTCATCGGCGAGTGCACGGAGTCGCTGCACAAGTGGCTACTCGACGGGTACAACCTCGGCAACCAGCCCCCGCGCCTGGAGGAGGAACTCAAGTTCGTCCCCAAGGACCGCGAGGAGGTGGTCTACATCTACATGTACCGGCTGGCGCAGAACCAGGCGCTGCTCAACAACAAGCGCATCCGGCAGGCGCCGGTGTTCGTGAAGTCCAACCCGGAGGAGGGCGGGGAGGTGTACTTCCACCGCCCCCCCCTCTTGCTCGACCTCTACTACCTGGTCGCCGTCCACTCGAAATTCCGCAGCGACGCCGAGCGCCTGATGGGCTGGCTGCTGCTCCGGCTCAACGAGGCCACCCACCTCATCTACCGGCCGCGCCGCTTCCTCTTGCCCGATGGGCGCGCCGTCGACAGCCTCGGCCGAGAGTACGACCCCAGCAACCTCAGCGCGCCCCCGCCCGAGGGCGAGGACGAGGACGACGGGCTGCACGTCGAGAAAGTCTCGCTCGCCCTGGTCGACGATCTCACGGTCGGCGACGCGATCAACTTGTTCACGCTTCACGAGGCGCCGTACCGTCCCTTCTTGACGTACCGCGCCCGAGTGGCGTTAGATGGACCGCTCTACAAGAGTGCGGGTGGCTCGACCATTCGCATGGGCCGACTCGACTCCACGGAAGCTCCCGCTCCCGAGGGGCCCGCGTCGTCCCGCAACGGCCGAATCCGCCCGGGTTCGCCGCTCCCCAAGCCCCGGTCCACGCCGGGTCCAACCCCTCACTTCTTCCGCAAGAACGCGGAGTCTGACTCAGATTCGGAGGACTGACAGGACATGGATTACCATACCCCAGGCGTATACATCCGCGAGGTCGACAGCGGTCCGAAGCCGATTCAATCGGTTTCCACCAGCATCCCGGGCTTCCTCGGGTTGTTCAAGTTCACGCCCCCGATCGACGCCACGGCCGTGACCGGCAGCAACGGCAAGCGGCAGATCCGCGGCAAGGTGCCCCCGCAGCTCGTCGACGAGAAGGGCAACGTGAAGGGCGACGGCAACGAGGCCAGCACCGCGCTCGCCCAGGCCTTCAAGCTCGACCGCAAGGCCGTCCGCGACGTGAAGAAGTACTTCGAGCTGCACGGCGCGCCCAAGTCGGGCGCCGGCGCCCCGAAGTTCGAGGCGGGCACCAAGGGCAAGGTGAAGATCACCTGGGCCGAGAAGACCGTCGAGGTGGCGGAAGTCACCATGAACGTCGAAGGCAAGGTCGTCACCGAGACCGACGAGACGGTCGAGAAGCTGCTCAACCAGCTCCACGAGACCTTCCCGCTGGAGAAGGCGCAGCCAAAGACCGCGGCCGACATCCTCGGCGCCTACGGCTACGACGTGAAGGGCACCGAGGGCACCGCCATGCGCTCGGAGTACTCCGTGCCGCCGGTGGCGATCACCAACAAGGCGGAGTTCTTCCGCTGGCTCCAGAGCTACTTCGCGCAGTACCTCATCGAGACCCGCCCCGTCGAAGATCTGGTGGGGAAGACCTTCGCCAACATGGACGACGCGGCCGACGCGGTCTACGAGGCCCTCAACAGCGACGACGCGCTCAAGGCCGAGTTCCGTGACTGGCTCAGCCAGCCCTCGCTCTTCAACTTCGTCGCCGGCGTCAACGGCTTCTTCGACAACGGCGGCGGCAAGGCCTACGTGTACCTCATGGGCACGCAGGACACCGAGTGCTCCATCCGCGAGAACCAGGCCGACAAGCTGGGTCTCTACTCCTTCGACGACGTCGACGACATGGCGATCATGGCTGCCCCCGGCCTCACGCCGAACCAGCAGCGCGAGATGCTCGAGATGTGCGAGGTCCGCAAGGACCGCTTCGCCATCCTCGACGGACCGATCATCTCCGACGGCAACATGGACATCCCGGCCTCGAACAAGGGCTACGGCGCGATCTACGTGCCCTGGCTCAAGATCACCAAGCCGAGCTGGTTCACCGGCAACCAGGAGCACATCAAGATCGCGGGGCCGAACCGTCGCAAGCTGATCAAGACCGAGCGCAACGAGCTCTTCGTGCCGCCGAGCGGCCACATGGCCGGCATCTACGCGCGCGTCGATGGCGAGCGTGGCGTGCACAAGGCCCCGGCCAACGAGATCTGCATGGGCATCACCGGCCTCTCGCAGAACATCAACCGCCTGGAGCAGGGCCAGTACAACGACCGTGGCATCAACGTGATCCGCATCTTCAAGGATCGCGGAATCCGCGTGTGGGGCGCCCGTACCCTCGGCACCGCCTCCGACCCGTCGTGGAAGTACATCAACGTGCGTCGCCTCTTCATCATGGTCGAGCAGTCGATCATGCTGGGCAGCCAGTGGGCGGTGTTCGAGCCGAACGACCACACCCTCTGGAAGAAGCTCACCCGCGATCTCCGCGCCTACCTCATGCGCGTGTGGCGCTCCGGTGCGCTTTTCGGTCAAACGCCGGAAGAGGCCTTCTACGTGAAGTGCGACGACGAGACCAACCCGCGCTACCTCATCGACGCGGGCCAGGTGAACGTGCAGATCGGCATCTGCCCGGTGAAGCCGGCCGAGTTCGTCATCTTCAGCATCGGCCAGTGGGACGGCGGCGCCCTCATCGAGGAGTAGCCCCCCGTCGTGTTCATCGGGGCGGTCCCGTCGCCAGGCGGGATCGCCCCCAACCCCCCCGGAGTAGCCCGTGGCTTCCGATTTCAAGACCGAGTACGAGTTCGTTCTTCCCCGCGGCTACGTCGACAAGGACGGCGTGCTGCACCGCGAGGGCACGATGCGCCTGGCCAACGCCAAGGACGAGATCGTCCCCCTCACCGACATGCGCGTCCAGAAGAACCGCGCCTACCTCATCATCGTGCTGCTGAGCCGCGTCGTCACGCGACTGGGCTCGTTGAACGACATCAACACCGGCGTGGTCGAGAACCTCTTCGCTGGGGATCTCCGCTTCCTCGAGGAGATGTACAACCGCATCAACGAAGACGAGGCGACGATCACCGTCACCTGTCCCGAGTGCGGGGCCAAGTTCGAGAAGGAGTTCGGCCGCCTGGGGGAATCGTAAGCTACCCCTTGGAGAGCGTCTTCAAGGAGGTAGCCTTCATCGCGTACCACTTTCACTGGACGCGCGACGCCGTTTTCGAGATGTCCCACAAGGAGCGCCACGCCTGGGTGAAAGAGATCTCTGCCATCAACGAGAAGATCAACGCACCTAGGTAGGAAGACGAATGCGCGCGGGCCTCATCATCCAGCACGGCACCCTCCCCGAGCGAGCCTCCGGGCTCGTGCGGTGCGACATCGGCGCGTGCATCGGCTTCGTGCCGCGCGCCGGGTGGCCCGACGAAGCCACCGGCGGCGACTTCCTCGAGATCAAGATCCGGCGCTACGAGGACCTGGCCGAGCACCCGCAGCGCGGGTTCGTCGAGGCCAGCGTGCGCCGGGCGGCGCGGTCCTTCTTCGAGAATGGCGGCGACACGCTCTACGTGTACGCGGTGTGCATCGACGACCCAGCGGTGCTGGTTGGCGGCGGCCTCGCGGAAGGGCCGCTCTTGCCGCTGTTCGAGCGGCTGCGGAGCGAGGAGGAGATCGCGCTCGTGTGCGTCCCCCCGCTCGCGTACATGAAGTGCGAGGTGTCTCGCAAGGGCGACGTTCGCTGGCACGGCGACGCACTCGCCGACGAGTTGCTCGCCCACTGCCGCCAGATGAACAACCGGTTCCTGGTGCTCGACGCGCCGCGGGGCCTGCACGGCGACCTGTTGTCGCGCTGGTTCGAGGCCTTCCGCCGGCGCGACCCGCTCACCCGGGCCTACGGCGCGGTGTACTACCCCTGGCTCATGCAGGGCGACGAGATGTACGCGCCCTCGGGCGCGGTGATGGGCACCTTCGCGCGGGTGGAGCTCGAGCACGCCCCGATGGGCGTGGGCTGGCCGCCCGCCAACGTGGCGGTGCGCGGGGCAACGCACACCGACATCGAGATCGACTGGGCCGAGGCAGGCAATGTCGGCGACGCGGGGATCAACCCGCTGGTGGTGCAACCCGGCCGGGGGGTGGTCATCTGGGGAGCGCGCACCATGTCGCTCGACCCGGCGTGGGTTCACATCAACAGCCGCCGCGTCGTGAGCATGGTGACGGAGCAGCTGCGCCGCGACAACGAGTGGGCCGTGTTCGAACCTAACGATTCCTCGCTGTGGAAGGTAATCGAGCGCGACGTTCTCGTGCGCCTCGAACAATTTTGGTCGGCTGGATTGCTCTCTGGGACTCGCGCTCGCGAGGAATATTCGGTAGAATGCAATCGCGCGACCAACCCGCCCGCCATCCGCGACCGGGGCGAACTGCACGTGAGCGTGCAGCTCAAGCCGGTGGGGACGACGGAGCGGATCCTCATCGACCTGCGGCTCGGGACCACCGGCCCGTAGACTCGAGGAGGCTCCTCGGGTTTTTCCCGTGCTCGGAGCTGGGAGGCCACATGGCGGACTGGAAGGGACGAGGGAAAGGCAGGATGGACGGGCAGTCTACCCCGACGATTCGGGGCGGGGCCGGCATGGGTGGCGGCCGGCCGGGAAGCCAGCCGAGTCTCAGCATCAGCGGCGGCCGGGGCAAGGGAGGCGGCAACGCCTCGCCCAACGTCGTCCCGAGCATCAGCGGCGGCAAGGGCAAGGGTGGCGGCAACGCCTCGCCCAACGTGCTCCCCACCATCACCGGCGGCGCCGGCCGGGGCGGCGGCAACGCCTCGCCCAACGTGCTCCCCACCATCACCGGCGGCGTGGGCCGGGGCCAGGGTCGCGACAGCAAGCAGCCCTCGCTCGGGGCGAAGGTCGACTACGGCGGCGTGTCGCTGAACTACTCGCTGAAGTCCTCGGCCTCCACGTCAAGCGCTCGCGGCGAGACGAGCATCGGCACTTCCACCGGGCCGGAGACGAGCCCCCGGGTTGCCGACCCCGAGGGCAACTTCATCTTCGCGCTCGAGATCGAGAAGATCGAGGTGGCGCAGTTCAAGGAGGCCAGCGGCCTCAAGACCAGCACCCAGGTGTTCGAGCTCGAGGAGGGCGGGCAGAACCACCGGGTCCACAAGCTGCCGGGCCAGTCCCGGTGGGACAACATCGTGCTCCGCTATGGCGTCAGCAAGGACACGACGCTCCTGTCGTGGCGCAACGAGGTCCTGAGCGACGAGTTCGGCAAGCGGCGGAACGGCGCGATCGTCATGAAGACCACCCGCGGCGAGGAGGTTCGCCGCTACAACTTCATCCAGGGCTGGCCGGTGGCGTGGGAGGGTCCTTCCTTCAACGCCGACGCCGCTGAGCTCGCGGTGGAGATGATCGAGATCGCGCACGCCGGCGTGCAGGTCACCTAGATGGAAGCAAGGCTGCGGATCCGGAGGCGGCGATGAGCGACGCAGAACGGCGAGTTCCCGGCGAGCAGCTGGCGGAACGGATGCAGCGGCGGACTTCCCGTCGGCCGCGCCTTGGCATGTCCCCGGCCTTCTACGCCCGGCTCGGGCTCGACGACCCGTGGGCCGTCGAGGGTGCCGACGAGAGCTCGTCCCCTCGCGGCGATGACATGGTGTTCCTGTCGGCGGCGCCCTACTACGCGATGATGCGCAAGCTCGCCGCGGCGCGGAAGCGTCGTGAGCGACGGATGCAGCGATTCCTCGAGAAGCGTGCGGGAATCACGCTCCGCGCCGGTTCGATCGCCACCCCGTCCGTTGGCCTGCCGGGGGCCTCCTTCTTGCCCTCGCGCCGTGTCTCGGTCCTGTCCATCGCCGACATGTCCTTGCCCGCCGCAGCCCCGGTCCCGGCGCCTGCGGAGCCTGCGGGGCCGCTTGCCGCGGCGGATGGTCGCGGCGAGCGCCCGTCAACCTGGCGGCCGGCCACCCGGGTGGCGAATCCCTGGCTCGATACGCCGTACACCCCGGCTCGGGTGGCGGGGGGTGTCGGCGAGGTGCGCCCAGCAGAGCGCGTGGTGGCCCGGCTCGAGAACGCGCAGCGGGCCACTCAGGCCGAGCGCGTGGTCGGCGCCTTGCCGCCGTCGGCGCAGCGCCGCGTGGCGCGCGCGAAGCAACGAGTCGAGATTGAAGAGGCCGCGCCGGTCCAGCTTTCCGAAGCTGAAGTGGTGCG
>VGRQ01000092.1 GCA_016875315.1 Deltaproteobacteria bacterium
CCGCCGCCCCACGAGGTGCAGCGCCCCGGTAGTCCCCCCCCGGCGCCGGCGATGCCCGCGCACTCGCTCACCGAGCAGATCGCGATGCTGCGTCGTTTGCGACGCGAGGTCGATCTCCTCCGCGGCAGCGACCCCTGGGTGGTCCTCGCGGTGAGCCACGACGCGCCGCCCGAGCGCGTCGAGCAGGCCTCGCAGCGGATGATCGCCCGCTACGAGTCGCTCGCGGCGCAGTGGGGCGGCGAGGTCGCCGACCTGTCGCGACAGCTGCTCCAGCGCGTTCGCGACGCCACCCTGGAAGTCACGCGGCCGCCGGCCGTCCCGTCCTCGCCCAGGGCGCTCCCGGGCGACGAGTACTTCGACGCCGGCCTCCGGGCGATGTCCGAGGGCGACTGGGCGGGGGCCGACCGGCGCTTCACGGCGGCGCGCGACGCCCACCTCGACTCCGTCCGCAACCTCGCCCACCTGGGCTGGGCGCGCTTTCACAACCCGGAGCTCCCGCTCGGCGAGCGCGTGGAGGAGGGCCTCGACCTCCTGCTGCTCGCCGAGCAGCTCGATCCCACCTACGCCGAGGGCCAGTACTTCCTCGCCATGGTGCTGCACCGCAAGGGCGACGACGACGCCGCCTCGCGATGTGTCCGGCGGGCGCTGAAGGCCGAGCCCCAGCACGTGTCGGCCAACGCGCTCGCGAAGAAGCTGCGCAAGCCACCGGTCCAGCCGCCGTAGAGGGCGTCGGTCGGCCTGCCGGGGGCGGGGGATCGCCGGCGCGGATAGCGGCCGGCGATGACCAACAACGTGGTGATCGTGGGCGGGGGACTCGTCGGCAGCGCACTGGCGCTCGAACTGGCGCGGCGCGGCGTACACGTGCTCGTGCTGGAGAAGGCGGTACCCGGAGCCGAGGCTTCCAGCGCCGCGGCGGGCATCCTCGCGCCCCGGGTAGAGGCGCACGGCCACCCCGAGCAGCGGGCACTCGGCCTCCAGGCGCTGGCGAGCTGGGAAGACTGGGCGGCCTCGCTGGGGGTCGACGTGGGCCTCACCCGCTGCGGTGTGCTCGTCGCTCGCGACGAGTCGCCCGATCCCGACGCGGTGATGGTCGAGGGCCGGGCGCTCGCCGAGCGGGCGCCGGGTCTCCGCGCGGAGCGGGCCTGGTGGATCGCCGACGAGGGCATGGTCGACACTCGGCTGCTGGTGGGCGCGGTCCACGCGGCGGCGGTGCGCGCCGGGGCGGTGTTCCGGTCGGGCCTCGCCGTCGAGAGGGTTGACCGCGACGCGGTACACGCGGGCGGCGAGCGCCTTGCCGGCACGCCCGTGGTATGCGCCGGCGCGTGGACCAGCCTGGTGCCGGGCGTCGCGAGCCTCCCGGTGTCGCCGGTGCGCGGCCAGCTCGTGGCGGTGGGGGCCACGGAGGCGGTGCGCAGCGTGGTGTTCGGGCCGGCCGGCTATCTCGTCCCTCGTCGCGACGAGACGGTGCTCGGGGCGACGATGGAGAACGTGGGCTTCGCGCGCGGCACCACCGCGCAGGGCCTCCGCGACGTGCTCGACGCCGCGCTTCGCCTCTGCCCGTCCCTCGGGGCCGCGCCCGTCCTGCGCCAGTGGTCGAGCTTCCGCCCCGGCTCGCCCGACGGGCGACCGATCATCGGCGACGTCGACGGCGTGATGGTGGCCAGCGGCCACAGTCGCAACGGAATCCTGCTGGCACCGCTGACCGCGTCGCGCGTGGCCGACACGATCCTCGAGGGCCGGCCACTCCCCGCGGCCTGGAGCCCGGCGCGCTTCAGCCGGGCAGGATGACCCGCGCCGCCTGCAACACGGCGTAGCCGGCCGAGGCCAGCGACTCCCCGGCGATGGCGCCGCTGGCGAGCGGGATGATCTTCTCCTCGTAGGCCTTCGGGTCGCGACCGGTCCAGCGGCTGGCGATGAGCGCCCCGAGGAAGAAGCCGAGCGAGTTCGCGAACGGGATCACGAAGGCCAGGCCGAAGCCCATCGTGCTCGGCAGGTAGGGGCGGGCCTTGGGGAACAGGTTCTCGAGCAGCGGGAAGGCGATGCCGATCAGCGCGCCCACGACGATCGCCCACCGCGCCGACTCGGGGATGGTGCCCACGCCGGTGGAGAGGGCCTCGGCCACGGCGTACCACATGGTGGTGGCCGGGCTGTTGAACTTCTCCAGCGCCTCCTTGTTGGGCACGAGCACGTACCACATGGGCACCACGGTCACGATGCCGAAGAAGACGCCGTAGAACTGCGCGAGGAACTGCTGGCGGGGGTTGGCGCCGAGGAGGTAGCCACTCTTGAGGTCGGTGAGCAGGTCGGCCGAGGAGCCCGCCGCACCCGCGGTGATGCCGGCCGTCATCAGGTTGACGGTCTTGTCGGCCGGGGCGATCACCGCGTAGACGAACTGCGTGATCTTGCCCATGGCGCCGATGGGCGTGGTGTCGGTCTCGCCGGTGGCACGGCACGCCACCAGCGCCAGCGCCCCGGACAGCACCACCGACACGAAGCCGAGCAGCGGGTTGATGCCCATCGCCAGCCAGCACACCGCCATCAAGCCGAGGGTGGTGGGCACCAGCCCGATGATCATCCAGGAGGTGGGCACCTCGATCGCCGCCATCGCCGCGTCGTTACCGCCGGCACCCGCCCGCGCGCCGGTGAAGGCCTTGAGGATGGTCTTCCACGACAGCGCGAAGGCGGTGAGGCCGCTCGACACCAGCACGGCGGTGCCGAACCAGAGGCTCCACCGGGTGATCTTGAGGAACTCGATGGCGCCACCCTCGCCGAGTACCGCCTCGTAGTGACCGACGAAGTGTTTGCCGGGCGCCGACCAGTCGTCGAGACCGGCGATGAAGGGGACGAGAATCACGAAGTTCAAGACCGCGCCCAGCATCATCGACACGCACACGCGCATGCCGGTGATGGCGCCCGCGGCGATGAGCAGGACGGAAGGCTCGAAGGACAGCCCGAGGCTGCCGAGGCCGATCGGGCCCCGCGCGGTGTTGAGCGCGCCGCCGCCCCACGCGATCGACTCGGGAATGACGGCGAAACTACGCCCGAGGCCGACGAAGCCGCCGACGATGAGCGCGTCGATGAGATCGCGCGCCTTCACCATCGCCGCCTGTCCCTCGGCGTAGAGCGAGCGAAGCGTTTCCGCCGCCGCGATGCCCGAGGGGAAGGGGAGCTGCTCCTGGTTGATCATCTGGCGCTTCATCGGGATGGCGAGGAAGACGCCGAGGACGGCCACGAAGAAAACCCAGATGCCGAGCGGCACGATCCCGAGCCGTTCCGCGTCGCCGGTGATGAGCAGCATCGCGCCGGCCGCCGTCGCGATGGTGCCGCCCGTGGAGTAGCCCGCGGCCGAGGCCGTGGACTGCATGCAGTTGTTCTCGAGGATGCTCATCTTCGTCTTGGCGATGCCGCTGGCGACGAAGCTGTTCCAGATCGCGTACGACAGCACGCAGGCGGTGATCGCCACGCCGAAGGCCCAGCCGAGCTTGAGCGTGGTGTAGAGGTTGCACACCGACATCACGCCGCCGAGCAGGCCGCCCATCAGCACCGCGCGCAGGGTGAGCTGGGGCGCCCGGTCGCCCTGGTAGTAGTGCTCGAACCACACCCGGTCGCGGTCTTCCGGGGCAACCTTGGTGAGGTCGGGCAGCCGATCGGGCTGGGTGTTGGCCTCGTCGAGGGACATGGGGGGCGCTCGCGGTGGGGGCGCGATGCTATCAGAGCGAGGCGAGGGCTGCCTTCACCTCGGCCACGTGGCCGTCGACCTTCACCGGGTCGAACACGGCGGCGATGCGGCCGTCGCGGTCGATGACGAAGGTGGCCCGGCGGGCACGGCCCTCGTTCCACGCGCCGAATCGGGTCGCGACGGCGCCCTCGGTGTCGACGATGAGGGGGAAGCTAAGGTTGAACTTCCCGATGAACGCCCGGTGACTCTGGGCGTCGTCGCCGCTCACGCCGAGGACGGTGGCGCCGAGCGCCTCGCCCTGGTCGCGGAAGTCGCAGGCCTCGTGGGTGCAGCCGGGAGTGTCGTCCTTCGGGTAGAAGTACACGACGGCGGGCTTGCCGCGGAGCGCGGCGAGGGTCCAGCGCCGACCCTCCTGGTCGGCCGCGTCGATCTCGGGGGCCGCGTCGCCGGGCTTGAGGTGGGTCTTGCCGTCGAGACCGAGCAAGCTCTTGAAACGCGAACGCAGGTGAAGTGGGGTGGCCATGCGTCGCGCCTATCCCCGGCGTCGCGCCTCCCGTGTGGACCTGATTACGCCGCGGTCGATGGCCGCCGGTCGCCTCGCCCCCACGCCCTCGGGGCACCTCCACCTCGGCAATGCCCTCGCCTTCGGGGCCGCGTGGCTCAGCGCCCGGGCGGCGGGCGCCCGGGTGCTGCTGCGGGTGGAAGACCTCGACCGCGGCCGCGCTCGCGACGACATCGCCGCGGCGCAGCGCGAGGACTTGCGCTGGCTGGGCCTCGACTGGGACGAGGAAGTGCTGCCTCAGTCACGACGGACCTACGCGCTCGACGGCGTCCCGGTGTTCCGGTGCGCCTGTACCCGCGCCACGAGGCTCTACCTCGGTTGTTCCTGCCGTCACAAGGCGCACGACCGGGGGCACTTTCGCTTCGACACGCCTCGGGGGCCGGTGGCCTTCGTCGACCGCGCCCGCGGTCCACAACTGTTCGATCCCGACGAGGATCCCATCCTCGTGCGCGAGGACGGCGAGGCGGCCTACCCGCTGGCCGTGGTCGTCGACGACCACCGCGACGGCGTGACCGAGGTGGTGCGCGGGGGCGACCTTCTCCCCGCCACTGCCACCCAGATCCGGCTGTACGAGGTGCTCGGGTGGACGCCGCCGACGTGGCTGCACACGCCCGTCATCCTCGGGGCCGACGGCAAGAAGTTGTCGAAGTCGCACGGCAGCACCGAGGCGCGCGCCCTGCGGGCAGCGGGGTGGACGGCGGATAGGGTGTGGGCAACGATCTTGCCGCTCTTGGGGTTGCGGCACCTCGATCCGGCGGGATTCGACGCGCAGAAGGTGTGCAGCGGCAGCTTCGTCGTCGACGCCGCTGGGGGCATCCTCCCCCCACCGGGATAGCCGCCCCGCGCGCCGGGATTCGCCATGCCGCAGTTCAAGAACGCCGTGATCATCGGGGGCTCGTCGGGCATCGGGGCCGAGCTGGTGAAGCAGCTCGCGGCCGAGGGCACGACGGTGGCGGCGGTGGCGCGGCGGATCGGGGAGCTGGAGAAGCTCCGCGACGCCTGCGGTGCCGACAAGGTGAAGATCTACGCCCACGACGTGCGCCAGTTCGACACGGCAGCGCCGTTGTGGGACCAGATCGTGGCCGACCTCGGCAGCATCGACCTGTTCGTCTACAACGCAGGAGTGATGCCGAGGATCGAGGAGAGCGAGTACAACTTCGCCAAGGACCGCGAGATGATGGAGGTCAACGTGGTGGGCGCGATGGCCTGGCTGAACCCGGTGGGGGCCTACATGGAAGCCCGCCGGGGCGGCACCATCGTCGGCATCTCCTCGGTGGCCGGGGACCGCGGTCGACGGGGCAACCCCGCCTACCACACCAGCAAGGCCGCGCTCACGACGTACCTGGAGTCCCTGCGGAATCGTTTGTTCCGCTATGGCGTGCAGGTGGTGACGGTGAAGCCGGGCCCGGTCGACACGCCGATGACCACCGGGCTCAAGCTCCCGCTGATCATCAAGGCTGACGAGTGCGCGCGGGGCACGATCGCGCTCGCCAAGGGCGGCACGGGCGAGGGCTACGTGCCCGCGATCTGGGCGCCGATCATGTTCGTGATCCGCAACGTGCCGTCGGTGATCTTCCGCAAGACAAATATCTGATGGTCACGATGAATCCCTCCAACCTCCCCCGGCGCGTGTTCGATGGCTACGGCTACCACTGCCGGGCAGTTTCGGTCTTCGCCGAGCCGAGATCGGCCGACGAGCTGGCGAACTGGTTCCGCTACGCGCGCGCCGAGGGGCTCACGGTGGCGATGCGCGGCGCCGGGCGCAGCTACGGCGACGCGGCGCTCAACGGCGGCGGGCTGGTGCTCGACACCCGGGCGATGAACCGCGTGCTCGCCTGGGACCCGTCCACCGGCATCGCCGACCTCGAGCCGGGGGTGACCATCGAGAACTTGTGGCGGTCAACGCTGAAAGATGGCTACTGGCCGCCGGTGGTGCCGGGGACGATGTTCCCCACGATCGCCGGTTGCGCGGCGATGAACGTGCACGGGAAGAACAACTTCAAGGTCGGTCCCTGGGGCGACCACATCCTCGAGGCCGACCTCGTGACGCCAGGCGGCGAGCGACTCACGCTGTCGCGACAGGACAACCCCGAGATCTTCCACGCCGCCATCGGCGGCTTCGGGATGCTCGGGGCCTTCACCCGCCTGCGGGTGCGGCTGAAGAAGATCCACAGCGGGCGCCTGCGCGTGCGCCGTCACCACATTCGCTCGCTGGCGGAACAGTTCGCCTTCTTCGAGGAATACACCCAGAAGGCCGACTACTGCGTGAGCTGGGTGGATTGCATCGCGGGCGGCGCCTCGCTCGGGCGGGGCGAGGCCCACTCCGGGTACTACCTGCACGAGGGCGAGGACCGGTCGCCCGACTTCTTGCCGGAGCACCAGGACCTGCCGGGCACCATCCTCGGCGTGCCGCGCGGGCTGGTGGCGAAGATCGTGGCGGCCTTCAGCAGCAACTGGGGCATGAAGCTGCTCAACACCGCCAAGTACACGGCGTCGTCGATCCTGCCGCAGTCCACCTACGAGCAGGGTCACGTCGCGTTCAACTTCTTGCTCGACTACGTGCCCAACTGGCGCGACAGCTACCGTCCCCACGGTTTCATCCAGTACCAGCCCTTCGTGCCTCGCGACGCGGCGCCGGAAGTGTTCGCCAACATCCTCAAGCTCACCCAGGCGCGGGGCGTGCCGAGCTACCTCGGCGTGCTCAAGCGTCACCGCGCCGACGACTTCCTCCTGTCCCACGCGGTGGACGGGTACAGCTTCGCCCTCGACTTCCCGGTCACCCCCCAGAATCGCGAGACCCTCTGGCGCACGCTGCACGAGGTGAGCGACATGGTCTGCAGCAACGGGGGACGCTTCTACCCGGCGAAGGACGCGGTCATCCGGCCCGACCACTTCCAGCGCGCCTGGGGGCAGGCCCGCATCTCCGAGTTCCGCGCCCTGCGCGCGCGGCTCGACCCCGAGCGCCTGCTCCGCACCGAGCTGGCCGCGCGTTTCGGGGTCGACGAGGATCAGCGAGCGTAGTTGTCGCGACGGTCGCGCAGCGCGGGAAAGGCGAGCCGCGCGGCGCGGATGGCCGCCGGGTCGAGGTCGGCCACCAGCACCGCTTCCTGCTCGGCGCCGCCCACCAGGGTCTCGCCCCAGGGCGAGATGATCGCGCTGTCGCCGGCGTAGTGGAGGCCGTCGCCGTCGCCCACGCGGTTGAGCCCCGCCACGAAGGCCTGGTTCTCGATGGCGCGCGCCCGCAGCAACGTCTGCCAGTGCGCCCGCCGCCGGTCGGGCCAGTTGGCGATGACCACGAAGGCGTCGGTGTCGGTGGCGGCGAGGCGAAAGGGCTCGGGGAAACGCAGGTCGTAGCAGACCTGCGGGGTGACGCGCAGCCCCCCGATGTCCCAGGTGACGACGCGGCTGCCCGGCTGGTAGTGCTCGTGCTCGCGGGCGAAGGAAAAGGGATGGATCTTCGCGTACCGTTGCACGCTCCCGTCGGGCGCGGTCCACACGGCGCAGTTGGATTTGCGCTCGCCGAGGAGCAGCGGCACCCCCGCCACCACGTGCACGCCGAGGCCTCGTGCCAGCTCGGCGAGGAAGCTCTCGGTCGGTCCACCCGGCGCCTCGGGCGCGGCGCCCATCGAGAAACCGCAGGCGAACATCTCGGGCAAGACCACCAGCTGCGCGCCCAGGGCCGCCGCCTCCTGCACCCGGCGCTCGGCGCGACGGTGGTTCTCCGCGACGTCTTCCCAGGCGATGTCGAGCTGCACGAGACCGGTACGCATGGGCGGGCGTTATCGCGCGGGAGTAGGATCTCCCCGTGCTCCTCGTGATGCTCGCCCTCGCCGCCGACCCCCCCGCGGCGCCCGCCTGCCCCGGGGGCCAGCGCTGCGGCGAGAAGTGCATTGCCTGGACCGACGTGTGTCGCGACACCCTGGCCGACAGCATCGGCCTGGCCCCGCCGCCACCGGTGGCGCCGGGCAGCGCGCCGCCGGGGTCCACGCTCTTGTCGCTGCCCGGCCTGCACGGCGTGGGCACGCCGACGATGCGCGAGGACGCGCCCTCCTTCTGCAACCAGGGCGGGGTCGACCCGCGCATCGCCGTGGCCTGCGTGCCCTACTGGAACGCGGGCGCGGGAGCCTCGGCGGCGGCGGTGGCGCCGGCGCTGGCGGATTGCCCGCAGCACCGCCGCTGCAATGGCGTGTGCCTCGACGAGGGACAGGTGTGCGCGCAGGTGGGGGTGTTGCCGAACACCGACCGGCTGAGTCCCTTCGAGCCGAGCACCCCCATTCGCGATGGCTACGAGCCCTGAAGCAGCCGGGGAAGCCGCTCCAGCGCGGCGGCGATGGTGCTCTCTCTCTTGCAGAAGGCGAAGCGTACCCAGTCGCGACCGAATGCCGGGTGGTCGTAGAACACGCTCGGCGGGATGGCGGCGATGCCCACGTGCTCGACGAGGTGTTTGACGAAGGCCACGTCGTCGCGACCGAAGCGCTCGATGCCAGCGGCGATGAAGTAGGTGCCCTCGGGTCGATACACCTCGAGGCCGGCCGCCTCCAGGCCGCCGGCGAGCTGTTCGAGCCGCGCCCGGTAGCCCGCCAATAGCTCGTCGTAGTAGGCCCGCGCTGCCTCGATCGCCGCCACGGCGCCGTGCTGCAGCGGGGTGGCGGTGGCGAAGGTGACGAACTGGTGCGCGGCGCGCACGGCCGCGGTCAAGGGCGGCGGGGCGCAGGCCCAGCCGATCTTCCAGCCGGTGAGCGAGAAGGTCTTGCCGAGCGAGCTGATGACCACGGTGCGCTCGCGCATCCCCGGTAGCGACGCGATCGACACGTGCTGCCCGTCGTACACGAGGTGCTCGTACACCTCGTCGGACACGACGACGAGGTCGCGATGGAGAGCCAGCTCCGCCACCAGCGACAGCTCCTCGCGGGTGAAGACCTTTCCCGTGGGGTTGTGCGGCGTGTTGATCAGGATCACCCGGGTGCGCTCGTTGACGGCGGCGCGCAGCGCGGCGGGGTCGAAGTGCCAGCGCCCCCCGGCCGCGGCGGGACGATGCAAGGTGACGGCGCGGGGGATGCCCCCGGCGTTGAGGATGCTGGCCTTGTAGCTGTCGTAATAGGGCTCGAAGATCACCACCTCGTCGCCCACGTCGACGAGGCCCTGGATGGCGCACCAGATCGCCTCGGTGGCGCCACTGGTGACGGTGATCTCGGCATCGGCGTCGTAGTCGAGCGCCCAGTCGCGCCGGTACTTTGCCGCCAGCGCCGCGGCGAGCGGGGGTATGCCCGCCATCCGGGCGTACTGGCCCTGGCCCTCGCGGATGGCGCGGATCGCCGCCTCTTTCACGAACTCCGGCCCGTCGAAGTCGGGGAAGCCCTGCCCGAGGTTCACCGCGCCGTGCTGGTTGGCCAGCCGGGTGATCTCGGTGAAGATGGTCGTGCCAAAGCCGGTGAGTCGGCGGGAGAGGACGGGGCGCATCTGCCCGTCTAACTCGCCGCGTACAGTGGCAATGTTGCCACGTGGCGTAACCGCCACGTGGCGATATTGCCGGATGGCGGTGGTGCCGCTAGGCTATCGCTCGATGTTTCACAGCCACACCCCGGCCACCAAACAACGTTTCTTCGACCGCACTGCCGAGTCCCGGCGCATCCTCGACGTGATGGACGACCTCGCTCACGGCCGACCCGCGTCCTGGCTCGCGCTCATCGGCACGAGGAAAGTAGGCAAGACAAGCATCATTCTCGAGACGGTGCGCCGCGCCGGCGGCCGCCCGGCGGCGGTGGTTACCGACGTGTTGGAGGGTGCCCCCGTTAGCCTCGAGCTGTTCCGCCGCTACGCGCTGCGCGCGCTCGACGCCGTTGCCCCCGATCCCACCGGTCGCAGCTTCGCGAGCGCGGCCGTGCAGGGGGGCTACGAGGCGCTGCTGGGCCGCAGCGACGCCGTGCGCCTGCTCGGCCCCGACGACCAGGACCAGCTCTACCGCTTGCCGAGGGTGAAGATGGTTCCCGAGCTGGTGCCCTGGTGCCTCGACTTCCCCGAGCGGGCGGCGGTGGCCGCCGGCACGTCGTTGCTCTCGGTGTGGGACGAGTTCCAGGCGCTGGCCGAGGCCTCCGGGCGCCTGGGCATCGACATCCTCGCCACCGCGCGCTCGGCCTGGCAGCGTCACGAGCGCGTGTCTTACGTGATCTCGGGCTCGGAACCGACGCTCCTCCGGGAGCTCTGCACGTCGAGCGCTTCCCCCTTCTTCCAGCACTTCGCCGTGCTCGAGATCGGCCCGATGCGCGAGGACGACGCCGTCGAACTGCTCACGCACGCCTCCGATATGCGGTTCAGTGTCGCGACATCGCAGCGCATATTCTCTGTGCTCGGCGGCCATCCTTTCTACCTCCAGGTGGTGGGCGAGGAGCTGCTGCGGGAGGGCGAGCCCTTCGACGATGGCACCCTCAAGGAGGTGCTGCAACGGGTGCTGTTCTCGCGTACCGGCCGGCTGGGGCTGTACTTCGACCGGCATTTCGCCGAGGTGGTCGGTCGCTCGGCCTCGGCGGCGGCGGTGCTCACCACCGTGGCCCGCGGCAACGGCGACATTCGCCTGACGGACGTGGCCGCGTCGATCGGCGCCCCCTCGGGCGACACCGTGCGCTACATCGAGCGGCTCGGCGACGCGCTCTGCCGGGGGCCGGCGGGCGGCTGGCGGGTGAGCGACCCGGTGTTCGCGCTGTGGGTGGCGTGGCGCGCGCCGGAGGGCACCGCCGTCCCGATGCGGGTGCTGGGCGACGAGGGCGAGCGCAGCGCCGCGCATGCGCTCGCGTCGATGGGCTTCGACCTCGTCTACCAGTCCCGCGCATCGCGTGGCGCCTTCGATCTCCTTGCCACCCGCGGGCCCTGGCAAATGGGGGTCCAGGTGAAACGGGCGGCATTGCCGCTGGCCTTCTCGCTCGACGAGTGGCACCGGATGGAGGCGGAGGCGGAACGACTGGGCTGGGCGTGGACGGTGGCCGCCGCCAGGGACGAGGTGCCGATCTTCCTCGACCCGGCGCGAGTCCGCCTCGGCAAGACCGCCCGCCTCGGCACCGCGGCGACCATCGCCAACCTTCCCCGCTGGCTCGACGAGCGCAGCCGCGCGCTGGATAGGCGGTGACGATGAGCGACCTCGCCTTCCTCGACTTCCAGGCCCTGGTCGAGCGCGCGGTGACCGACCCGGCCGCCGAGTCGGAGGCCCACCGCCGCTTCGGGACGGTCGCGGCCGTGCTCGTGGTCGACTTCACCGGCATGGTGCGCCGCACCGACGCGCGCGGCATCGTCTACGCCCTCGGGCGGGCCGCCTCGGCGCAGCGGGCGCTCGCGCTCGCGGGCACCCGCGTCAAGCGCGTGGCCGACACGCTCTTCGTGCTCTACCCCAGCGCCGAGGCGGCGCTGGTCGACGCGCTCGACGCGGTGCGCCGTCTCCATGCCGTCGAGCACGGTCACGGCGACCCCGTCCACCCCTGCATTGGCCTCGGCCACGGCGAGTGCCTGCTCATCCCGGGCGTCGACGTGTACGGCCCCGAGGTGAACCGCGCCTTCGTGCTCGGCGAGGACGTGGCCGAGGGCGGGGAGGTGCTCGCCACGCCCGCCTTCCTGGCGGCGCTGGGCAGACTGCCCGAGGGTGTCGGCAGTTTCGCCGCCCCGGCCGAGCGCGTGGCCGAGGCTGGTTTCGCTTTCCACGTCATTCGTGATCACCGGGGTTAGTCACCCATGCCGCGCGTCGCGACTCCCCGGGGAACGAAACGGCAGCGGCAGGGGTGACTGCGGAGGAGGGGAGAGGGCCACGCCGAGCGTGCTAGCGGCACGCTCGGCGCC
>VGRQ01000093.1 GCA_016875315.1 Deltaproteobacteria bacterium
CCTCGACGGGGGGCCGGGCGAGGTGAACTGAGCGGGGGGGCGGATAGACTGCTGCGCACCGAGATGCCGCGCTTCTTCAACACCGCCGGCCCCTGCGATCCCGGGGACCATTACATGCTCCCGCCCGAGCGTCGCCTGGCGCCGGTGCTCGCGCTCGTGGCGCAGAAGCAGTACTTCGTCGTCCACGCGGCGCGGCAGACGGGCAAGACCACGACGATGCGGGCGCTCGCGGCGCAGTTGCGCGGGCAGGGAGTGGCGGCGCTGCACGCCACGCTGGAGGGGAGCCAGGGGGCGCCCAGCTTGGCGGCGGCCGAGGCGCGCTGGCTGGGCAACCTCGCGCGAAGCGCGCGGGCCGACTTCCCACCGGAGTGGCAGCCGCCGTCGCCTGCCCCCGCCGCGGAGGGCGACACGCTGGCGGCCTACCTCTCGGGCTGGGCGGAGAAGCTAGCGCCTCTCCACCTGGTGTTGTTCCTCGACGAGGCCGACGTGGTGGTCGATGACTGCCTCGTCAGCCTGCTGCGCCAGTTGCGGTCCGGTTTCCACCTCCGGCCCCGCGCCGCCCCCGCCTCGGTCGCCCTGGTCGGCATGCGCGATCTCCGCGACTACCTCGTCACCGCGAAGGACGGGCGGCCGGTCAACCCCGGGTCGCCGTTCAACATCAAGGCGGCGTCGCTCACGCTGCAGAACTTCACCGCGGCCGAGGTGGGCGAGCTGTACGCGCAGCACGAGGCCGACACCGGGCAGGCGTTTTCCGCCGAGGCGGTGGCGCGGGTACACGCCCTCACCGGGGGCCAGCCCTTCCTCGTCAACATGCTGGCGTCGATCTGCGTGAGCGAGCTGGTGCCGGATCGCTCGCTGCCGGTCACCGCCGCGCACGTCGAGCAGGCGCGGGAGCGGCTGGTGATGTCGCGCACGACCCACCTCGACAACCTCGGCCAGCGGCTGCGGGAGCCGCGGGTGGCGACGATCATGTCGCGGGTGGTGGAGGGCGACGACGACCTCGACGCGTCGAGCGACGACTTCCAGTACTGCATCGACCTGGGGCTCCTCGCCCCCTCGGGCGGGCTCCCGGCGATCGCCAACCCCATCTACCGCGAGGTGATCGCCCGCGAGCTGAGCCTGCGCGCGCAGGCGGTGCTGCCCCTGCCTCGCGCCGCGTGGCTGCGCCCGGGTGGCCAGCTCGACGCGCCGGTGCTGGTGGGCCAGTTCTTGCAGTGGTGGCGGGAGAACTCCGACTTCGCGGTGCGCCACGCCCCGGAGGGCTACCGCGAGGCCACCGTGCACCTCGCGTTCATGGCCTTCCTGCAGAAGGTGGTCAACGGCGGCGGGTTGATCCAGCGGGAGTTCGCGGCCGGGTCGGGCCGGGTCGACCTGTGCGTGGAGATGGCCGGTGCCCGGACGGTGATCGAGATCAAGCGGGTGCGCCCGGACCGGGGCACCCGGGAGCGGGCGGTGCGCGACGGGGTGGTGCAGCTCTCGGAGTACCTCGACACCCTCGGCGAGCGCGAGGGCTGGCTCCTGGTCTTCGACCAGCGCGAGGGCCTGTCGTGGGACGACCGGCTCTGGAGCGAGGACCGCGTGGTGGAGGGGCGGCTGCTCCACCTGCGGGGGGCGTAGCGCGCCGCCGGGATAGCCGGCCCCATGCGTCTCAACCTGCCCGCCGGCCCCGCGCCCCGCCTCCTCGCGCCGGGCGAGCCCGACTGGATCGGCGCCGACGGCGAGCGCGTGGGCTGGGTGATGGCCGACGTGCTGTTCGTGCTCGACGCCAAGGGCGTCACGGCCGTGCCCCTGGGCGACCTGCCCGACGACGTGGCGGCGGCGGCCGGGCGCTGGTCGGCGGCCATCGTCGACGGCGTGGTGCGGGTGGAGGGCGATGCCGCCGTCGGTGCCGTGCTCATCGACGAGTACGACCCGGTCCACGTCTTGCCCGGGGTGGACTGCGCGCTGGCGGTGGCCGCGCCGAGCCACGAGCTGTTGCGCACGCGCGACGGTGCCCGCGTGCCCATCCCCGACGCGGCCACGCGCGCCAAGTTCGCCGCGCCTTTCCAGGTGGGGGTCGGGCTCTGCTGGATCGACCTGGAGGTGCTCTACCGCCTCGGCGAGGGCAGCCTGCCCAACGCCCTCGGCCGCGCCCCGGGCGCCGAGGCGATCGCCGTGGGGCCACGTGGAAGTTGCCTCGTGCAACTGGCGGGCGACACGCTGGTGGCGCCCACGCGGGCGCTGGCGCAGAAGCTCGGCGAGAAGCTCGACGTGGCCACGGCGCGGTTCTCGATCGACGGTGAGTCGGCGCTGGTGGCCGACGAGGACGGCGTGGTGCTCCTCGACTTGCGCGCCAACAAGGTGTCGCGACGCTGGGACGGCGCGCTCACCCCCGTGGGTTTCGCCCCCGCGCCCCTGTTGCTCGACCGCGACCGGGGCGCGCTCGTCGACGCCGACAACAACGTGATCCTCGACGGCTTCGGCGCCGCCACGGCGTCGTGCAAGGGCGCGGTCCTCGCGGGCCCCGGGGGCACGAGCTGGCGGCTCGACACTGGCGAGCGCCTGGCGGGACCGCCCCACCGCGGCGTCACCGCCACCGACGGCGACCGGGTGATCGTGGTGGACGACGAGGCCTTCACCGTCGGCGCGGCGGTGCACCCCCACGGGCTGTGCAGCGGCGACGACTTCGTGGCACGCGCCGCCTTCGACGGCGACGAGGTGCTCATCCAGACCATCGACGGCGAGACCGGCGCCTTCGGGCTCGACGGGGCCAACCGCTGGCGCCGCCGCGACGAGGCCATGCCCGACACGGCGCCGCCGGTGCCCGAGGGCGTGGTGCCGGGCAGCGACGCCGAGCCGAGCGAGTTCACCGTCGATGGCGTCCGCTACCCGCTGCCCGGGACGGCCTTCGCGCGCGCCGGGGAGCGCACCTGGGCCTGGAACGACGAGGGTTTCCTCGTGGAGGTGTGATGTTGTTCCTCGCCGCCGCCGCGATGGCCGCGCCCGACATCGTGCTGGTGCTGGCCGACGACCTCGACCTCGAGTCGACTCGCCACCTGTCGCGGATCACGGAGATGGTCGCAAGGCCGGGGGTCACCTTCGAGAACGCCTTCGTGTCCCTGTCCCTGTGTTGTCCGAGCCGGTCGACCATCCTCACCGGTCTCTACGCGCACAACACGGGCGTGATGTCCAACCACCCGCCCACCGGGGGCTTCGTCGCCTTCCAGAAGTGCGAGTCGCGCACGATCGCCACGGCCCTGGATGCGGCTGGCTACGCCACCGGCATGTTCGGCAAGTACCTCAACGGCTACCCGCTGCAGGGCGACCGGCGGCACGTGCCGCCGGGCTGGGACACCTGGGTGGTGCCCGCCGGGGGCGAGCCCTACAACGAGTACAACTACACGCTCAACGTGAACGGCCGCCTCGAGAAGCACGGCGAGGAGCCTGCCGACTACCTCACCGACGTCCTGGCGGGGCAGGTCGAGTCGTTCCTGCGCGGCGCGGGTAAGAACCCTGCGTTCGCCTATGTTTCCCCCTACGCGCCCCACTCCCCGAGCACGGCGGCACCGCGTCACGCGGGAACCGTCCCCCACCTGTCCGCGCCTCGCAGCCCGAACTTCGACGAGGCCGACACGGGCGACAAGCCCGCCGACATACGCAGTCGCGACAAGATGAAGGAGCGGGAGCTCGCGAGCATCGACCGGCAGTACCGCGCCCGGGTGGGCTCGATGTACGCGGTGGAAGACCTGGTGGCGCGGGTCATCGCGGTGCAGCAGGCGCGGGACCGCCTCGCCGAGACCTGGCTCATCTTCACCTCCGACAACGGTTTCCACCTCGGCAGCCACCGCCTCGGCAAGGGGAAGGAGACGCCCTACGAGGAAGACCTGCGCGTGCCGCTGCTGGTGCGCGGACCCGGCGTGAGGCCAGGGACGGTGGTGAGTGCGCTGGTGCTGAACACCGATCTCGCGCCGACCCTTGCGGCCATGGCCGGCATCCCGCCCATGGGCGACCTCGACGGCCGGTCCTGGCTCGGATGGCTCAGCGGCTCGGCGCCGGCGGCGTGGCGCGACGCGTTCCTCATCGAGCGCGCGAGGCAGCCCGACCAGGAACCCGAGGCGCGGCCGCGGAAGCCCGCGAAGCCGGCCTACTCGGGCATCCGCACCCTCACCCACAAGTTCGTTGACTATGACACCGGCGAGCACGAGCTTTACGACCTCGTCGCCGACCCCTACGAGTTGCAGAACCTCGCCGGCACCGGTCGCGCGGAGGAAGCGGCGCTCGCCGCGCGCCTTGCCAAGCTCCGCGCTTGCAAGGGACAGGGCTGCGTGGCGGCGGAGAACCCGAGCCCGCCGGGGGCGGCGGGGCACTGACCCCGGGGCGCGCGAGTCGCGACTGCGCGCGCGAATGGTGCTGGCGTTCTTCCGTGCCCATCTCCTCGCTGGTGCTCCTCGTCGCCCTGCCGCGCGCCCCTTCCTCGCGGCGCCGGTGGACGGTCGCGACGGCATCGCGTTCCACTGGGTTGACGGCAGCACCTACGAGCAGGAGCCCCTGACGAGGGCATCGCCACGCTCGTGCGGGTGATCGACGCGGGGCACGACGACGAGGGGAGCTGCACGCCCTCGGCGCCTGATCCCTGGGACTGCGGCGAGGGCAGCGCGGGGATCCTGGGGGGCCTGGTGTGGGCTACGGCCGCAGCCCGACGACGCGCCCGTTGGCGAGCCCCACCACCATGCCGTCGCCCAGCAAGGCCGGCTCGGCGGTGACCGGCGCCCCTAGCTGCAGCTTCCAGTCGATGCCGCCGTCGAAGCTGTCGATGGCGTAGAGCGCGCCGTCGCCGTTGCCCACGTAGAGGGTTTTTCCCGCGATCACCGGCTGTGTCAGGAACTCGCCGTAGCCCTCGGCGGTCCAGAGCTGGCTACCGGACACGGGGTCGAGCGCGTAGACGGTGCCGTCCTTGTCGGGCACGTACACCGCCTCGTGCACCGCGGGAGCGGCCTCGGGGGCGAAGCCCGTCTGGAAGCGCCAGGCCTCCTTGCCCGCGTCGGCGCCCACGCGCCAGATGGCCACCACGCCGCCGGGCTCGCCGCCGCGGGCGCCGTAGCTCACGTAGGCGCGCTCGGCGTCGAGGGCGGGGCCGTCGACTGGCGGCGCGGGGAGGGGACAGCTCCACGCCAGCCCCTTCGGCCCCGCCGCGTGGAGCTTGCCGTCGGTGCTGGCGAAGTAGACCGTGGCGCCGTCGGCCGCCGCCCGGCCCGAGGGGACGACGCTGGCGGGCACGCTCCAGCCGGCGGTGCTGCTCACCTGTCCCCCGGCGGTCACCCAGGCGAAACCGCCATCGACCGGCACGACGCGCCCCACCACGGCGCTCCCCGGGTCGGTGGCGCTGCTGTCTTTCCCGGTGGCGCGGTCGACCCAGTGCACGCGGCCGTCGCCACTGCCGACGATCACGCTGGTGTCGAGCAAGTACGGGCCGCCGCGGGCGTCGATGCGCGCCTCCCAGCCGCGCTTGCCGTCGGCGGTGAAGGCCACCAGCCGCCCGTCGGCCACCGCGAAGGCCTGGCCGCCGCCCGGGCCGAGGGTGTCGCCGGCGATGGGCTCGGTGATGGGCCCCCCGAGCGTGAATCCCCAGGCCTCGGCCACGCGCTGGCCCAGGGCCGGGGCGGAGGTGAAGCCGGAACGCCAGCCGGGGAGGGGATCGGGGCGCACCACCGGGGGCGGCGGCGCCTCTTCCACCGCCGCCGGGAGCGCGACGATCTCGCGCGGCGGCTCGTTCTTGACACAGGCGAGGAACCAGATCATCGGGAGTCGCCCTTGAAGCGGTAGCCCATGCCGCGCACGGTGAGGAAGTGCCGGGGGTCGTCGTCGTCGAGCTTCTGGCGCAGCCGGGTGATGAAGTTGTCGACCGTGCGCTCGGTGCCGAAGTAGTTCTCGCCCCACACCGCGTCGAGGATCATCTGCCGGGTGACGACGCGCCCCTCGTGCTTGGCGAGGTACTGCAAGAGCTGGAGCTCGCGGGCGGTCATCTCCTGCAGCTCGCCCTTGCGGCGTACCTCGCCCGCCGAGAAGTCGGCCTCGACGTCGCCGAAGCGCAGGGCGGGGGCCGGCGCGGGCTTGCCCCGGCGGAGCTGGGCCTTGATGCGGGCGAGCAACTCGGCGAGGCCGAAGGGCTTGGTGACGAAGTCGTCGGCGCCGATGTCGAGGCCCATCACCTTGTCGGGCTCGGTGCCCTTGGCGCTGAGGATGATCACCGGCACCGAGTGGCCGCGGCGGCGCAGCTCGCGGCACACCTCGTAGCCATTCATCGCCGGGAGCATGATGTCGAGCAGCACGAGGTCGGGCTTCCACTCGGTGGCCATGCGCAGCCCGCTCGGCCCGTCGATGGCGGCCCGCACCTCGTAGCCCTCGAGGCCGAGGTTGAGCTCGAGGCCACGCAGGATGGACGGGTCGTCCTCGATGAGCAGGATGCGGTCGGGCACGGCGGCCCTTATCACTGGTTGCGCTTGCGGAGGTGGTAGTCGACGGTGAGCTCGGCGAGCAGCTCGCCCTCGTCGGATCGCACCTCGATGCGGAGCGGGAGGTCGACCTTGCCGGCGGCCTCCACCGCGGCCACCGCCTGCTCGACCTCGGCCTCGGTCACGCGGGCGTGGGCGTTGCACCCCGCGGGGGCCGGCCGCCGGTAGCGGATGGCGAGGCCCTTGGCGAGCAGGAGGTACGGCGACAGGCTCGGGTGCGACAAGAGCGCGAGCCCGCCCGCGGTTTCCCCCACCAGCACCAGCGCCGCCGCGTGGATGGTGCCCACGTGGTTGAGGTTGCCGGGGACATGCGGGATGCGCACCACCGCGTGCCCCGGCTCGCTGTGGACGATCGACAGGTCGGCCCCGTGGGCGAAAGGGACGGTGCGAAGCAGCTCGGCGACGGACATGGGTGGACCCTAACCGCCCGGGAGGACCGCCCGGAAGGTGCCGGAGGTTAAGGGTTAAGACTTAGCGTGCTGGTCGCGGCCCGCGCCGGGTAGCCTGCCCCCTAAAGGCCCTCCCCCCGGCGCCGAACAGGGCCCATGCGCCCCCCCGATCCCAACCGCCTCTTCGCCGATCCCGGTCCCCAGGTACGCGGTCCTGCGCGCCGCTGGCTGGCCAACGAGCTGGCGAGCGCGCTCTCGGCGCGCGTGGGCCTCCGCGAGATCGGTCCCTTCACCGCCCTGCTGCGCGAGCACCTGCTCAATGCCTGGAACGCCGGTCGCTCGCCCACCCTCGACGAGGTGCTCCGCGCGGTGGTGGAGCCGCAACCCACCGCTCGCTACGGCGCCGCCGTCGACGCGCTGGAGATGAACACGCGCCTGGAGATCGCCCTGCGTTACCTCACCGCCACCCCCGAGTTCTGCGGGCGACCGCCCGAGGGCCCCGAGCGCGTGGAATTCGACCGGTTCGTCGTCCGTGCCAGCCGCGCGCGAGCCACGGTGTTCCCGCGGCCGGAGATGGAAGGCCTGGTCGAGGAGGCGCACCCGTAGCCTCGCGCGGATAGTCCGCGCGGCGTGTCGGCCGCCGACCGTCTCCCCGCCCTCGCCCGCGCCATCCGCCGCGTGGAGTCGACCTTGCTCGACCACGTGCGGGCGCATGGATTCGACGAGGTGATCGTCCCCATGGTGGAAGACGCGGGGGTGTACCTCAGCGACGACGCGCCGCGCCTGGTGCAGGACGGCCAGGTGATGGCGCTGCGCTCCGACTTCACCGGGCCCCTCGCCCGGCTGGTGTCTACCCGGTGGGAGGGCGTCGACGCCCCGGTCCGCCTTGCCTACCGGGGCATCGTCTTCCGCGGCGGGCACCAGCGCTGGCAGGCCGGCGTCGAGGCCTATGGCACCGAGGCCGGCCCCGGCGACGAGGAGATCCTGCGCCTGGCGCTCGGCGCCGCCGACGCGCTCGGGCTTCACGACGCGGTGCTGGTGGTGGGCAGCGTGGCCGGCATCGAGGCGCAGCGCCCGGGGGCACTCGCTGACCCCGTCCTGCGCGACGCGCTCGATCGTCGGGACAGGAGCATGCTGATACATGATACAAGTATCAATCTCGTCGATGTATCAGCCGATGTATCAGTGCTGAGGGAGTCCATCGGGCCGAGGCTCCGCCCCGACCCGGCCCACGTGCGCCGCTTCCCCTACTACACGGGGATCGTCTTCGATCTCTTCGCCCCGGGCTTCCCTGGCCCGCTGGGGGGCGGCGGGCGCTACGATGGCCTCTGCGCCCGGTATGGGCGGCCTCGCTCCGCCGTCGGATTCTCGCTCGACGTGGAGATGATCGCCCGGGGGCGCCGGTGATCACCTTCGGCTTGCCCAAGGGACGCCTCGCCGACCAGGTCGTCGATGCCCTCGGCGACATCGGCCCGGTGCGCACCGACGGCCGCGAGCTGGTGGTGGCCGGGCGAGTCGAGGGCGTGCGCTTTCTCTTGCTGAAGCCGCCCGATGTCCCCGCCTACGTGGCCCGCGGCGTCGCCGACCTCGGGGTGGCCGGTCTCGACGTGCTGCGCGAGCACCCGGCCGACGTCTTGGAGCCGGTCACCACCTCGCTCGGGCGGTGCCGCCTGTCGCTGTGTGGCCGGCCGGGGAGCGACCTCGAGGCCCGGATGCGGGAGGACGGCCTGCGCGTGGCCACGAAGTACCCGCGGATGGCGGGCGAGGCGCTGTCGCGACGAGGGCTGGTCGCCGAGCTGATCCCCCTGCACGGCAGCGTGGAGCTGGCGGTGGTGGTCGACCTCGCCGACGCCATCGTCGACCTCGTGGAGACCGGCGCCACGCTCCGGGCGCATGGGCTGGTGGAGTACGCGACGCTCGCCGAGGTGAGCGCGCGGGTGGTGGTCAACCGGGCGAGCTACGCGCTGCAGCGCGAGGCGCTCGCCCCTTTCCTCGAGAGGCTCGGCCGATGCGACGTGGGACGGTAGAACGCGAGGGCGCCGCGGTGCTGGCGCGGCGCGAGTTGTCGCCCGCCGGGGTGGGCGCGGTGGTGAGCGAGATCATCGCCAGCGTGGCGGCGCGTGGCGACCGCGCCGTGCGCGAGTACACCCATCGTTTCGACGGGGTGGACGTGCCCGTGGCGCGGGTGGCCCAGGACGAGCTGGTGGCGCTGGCCGAGACCGTCCCCGAGGCGCTCGTGGGGACGATGGTACACGCCGCCGAGAACATCGCCGCCTTCCACGGCCCGCAGCGCCCGCGCCCCTTCACGCTGGCGGGCGGGCACCTGCGCCAGCGCATCATCCCCCTCGACGTGGTGGGTTGCTACGTGCCGGGCGGCCGCGCCGCCTACCCGTCCACGGTGCTCATGAACGTGGTGCCCGCGCGGGTCGCGGGGGTCCGCCGGATCTGCGTGGTCACGCCACCCGGGAAGGACGGCCGCATCAATCCTGCCATTGCTGCCGCGGCGCTGGTGGCGGGCGCCACCGACGTGTTTCGCGTGGGCGGCGCCCAGGCCGTGGCGGCGCTGGCCTTCGGCACCGAGACCCTGCCGCGGGTGGACAAGATCACCGGCCCGGGCAACGCCTACGTGGCCGAGGCCAAGCGGCAGGTGGCGCAGCGCGTGGGGGTCGACATCCACGCCGGCCCGTCGGAGGTGCTGGTGCTGGCCGACGAGTCGGCCGATCCCTGGCGGGTGGCCTGCGATCTCATCGCCCAGGCCGAGCACGATCCCCTCGCGATTCCGCTCTGCGTCACCACTTCCCGCCGGGTGTTCGACGATCTCTCCGAGGCGGTGGAGCGCGAGCTGGCGCGCTTCCCCAACCCGGTGGCAGTCGAGGCGCTGGAGAAGAACGGGTGGATCTTGCTGGCCGCGAACGCCGACGCGGCCGTGGCCTTCGTCAACCGTTATGCCCCGGAGCACCTCCAGCTCGAGGCCGACCCGGGGCTAGTCGATCGCATCACGGCGGCCGGCTCCATCTTCGCGGGCGGGTTCTCGCCGGAGCCCGTCGGCGACTACTTCGCCGGCCCCAACCACACGCTCCCCACCGGCGGCTGCGCGCGCTTCCAGTCGGCGCTCGGCACCGCCGACTTCGTGCGCCGCGTGCAAGTCATCGCCCACGACGCCGAGTGGCTCTTTCGCGAGGGCGCCGGCGTGGTGGAGTTCGCCCGCGCCGAGGGCTTGCCCGGCCATGCCCGCGCCGTGGAAGTCCGGCTCAGCGACGCCGCGGCGGGCGGCGGCATCGCGCGCACGGCGGCGGACTGGGTGATTCCCGAGGTGCGCGGCCTCAAGGCCTACACCTTGACCGCGCCACCGGACGCTCCCGCCAAGCTCAACCAGAACGAGGCTCCGGACGACCTCCCCGCCGAGGTGAAACAGCGCATCCTCGACCGGGCGCTGGCCCTCGACTGGCGCCGCTACCCGCCGTTCGACGACGTCGAGATGCGCGAGCTCATCGCACGTCGCGACGGCTGGAAGCCCGAGGGGGTGCTCATCGGCAACGGCAGCAACGAGATCCTCTCCACCCTGGTGCAGGCCACGGTGGGCTTCGGCGAGCGCGTGGCCATCCCCGATCCCTGCTTCTCGCTGTACCCCCTGCTGCTCGGTGCCCGCGGGGCGGACATCGTTCGCATCCCGCTGTCGCGACAGGACGACTTCGCGTTCTCCCTCGACGCCTGCCTGTCCGCCATCCGCAGCTCGAAGGTGGCCATCCTGACATCGCCCAACAACCCCACCGGGTCGGTGCTCCACCCCGGCGTGCTCCGCGTGCTCAAGACCCAGTCCGACGCGCTCCTGGTGGTCGACGAGGCCTACCGCGAGTGGTGTGGCCAGGACTTCTCCGTGTTCCTGGAGAGCGGGCGGGTGGTGCTCTTGCGCACCTTCAGCAAGGCGCTCGCGATGGCGGGGCTGCGATTCGGCTACCTGCTCGGTCCACCGGCGCTGTGCCAGGAACTGCGGAAGTTGTTGCTGCCCTACAACGTCAACGCCTTCACCCGGGCGGCGGTGTCGGTGTTGCTCGAGGCGCCCGATCTGGTGGCGGCGCGGGTAGAACACGTCACCTCCGAGCGCGCCCGGCTGGCGGCGGCGCTGCGGGCGGGGGGGCGTCACGTGGTGGAGGGAGGCGCGAACTTCCTCCTGTTCTCGACGGACGACCCCGCCGGCGAGTTCCGCCGCCTCCTCGCGGCGGGCGTCCTGGTGCGCGACCTGTCCTCCACCGTCCCCGGTTTCCTTCGCGTGAGCATCGGGAGCCGCGCCGAGGACGACCTGTTCCTGTCCACCATCGGGGGTGCCACGTGAACCGCAGCGGACGCGCCGAGCGCCAGTCGAAGGAAACCACCATCAGCGTGGACGTGGGCCTCGATGGGGGAAAGATCGCGGTCCAGACCGGCTTGCCGTTCTTCGACCACCTCCTGGAGGCCTTCGCCCGGCACGGGCGATTCGGCTTGCTGGTCAACGCCAAGGGCGACCTCGAGATCGACCCGCACCACACGGTGGAAGACGTGGGCATCGTCCTGGGACAGGCCCTCCGCGCTGCCCTCGGCGACCGCCGTGGCATCGAGCGGACCGGGCACGCCTACATGCCCATGGACGAGGCGCTGGTGCGCGCCGCTTTCGACCTCTCCGGGCGACCCTACCTGGCCTGGCGGGTGACGGTGCCCGGCGTGTACACCCCGACCATCGACATCACCGTGCTCGAGGGCTTCTGGAAGGCGCTCTGCGACCACCTCGGTGCCAACCTGCACGTCGATACGCTCCACGGTCGCGACTACCACCACGTCTGCGAGGCCACCTTCAAGGCCTGCGGGCGCGCGCTGCGGAACGCCACGCGCCGCGACGGGACGGGCAAGGTGGCGAGTACCAAGGGCATGCTCGACGGCTAGGCCGCTACTGGCCCTCGGCGCACTCGCCTTCCTCGCTGACGGCGGCCTCGCGGGCCTCGGTGTCGGCGCAGTCGACATCCTCGTAGGCGGCGGCGCGGCACCGGTACTTTTCCCCGTAGGCATCCTCCTGCTCGGCGGTCCACTCGCCGCAGATGGTCTCCGCGTCGTAGACGGTATCGCCCCC
>VGRQ01000094.1 GCA_016875315.1 Deltaproteobacteria bacterium
GAGACCGTCGTAGATTGCGCGCTGGATCGCGTAGTCCCGAACCGCGGCCTCGGGAACCGTCAACGAGGCCACGGTGAGCAGGGCGAAGCGACCTGCGTCGACCGGGGGGTGACGCAAGAGCTCGCGGATCCGCTCCTGCTCGCGCAAGCCCGACCCCACCGTCGCGAGCGCGAAGGCGGTGGCACTCGCGATGAGTCCCTCGGCCTTGAGCTGGCCGGCCTTGCCCACCTGTGGCATCAACCAGACCCGCGCCAGAAGGTTGCCCCGGATCCGCGTCTCCGGTCGCTCGAACCAGGACTGGAGCCGGAGGAGCCTCCCGAGGACCTCCCTCGACTCCGGCGAGTCGGTCAAGGCCGGTGTCCACAGCACGACGTGCAGCGCGGCGGTGCGCTGCTCCGGCGGTAAGCGCAGGTCGAACATGGCGCCGTACTGCGCCTGAACCAGATCACCGAGGTCGGCGCAGGTCTCCAGGAGGGCGTCACCATCAAGCACCGCTGCGTTGGCGAACAGAAAGAGATCGAGACGCTGGCCGGTGCTGGTGGCGCGGTAACGCCCTGCCTCGAGCAGCGCTTCCAGCGCCTGGTGCACCCCGGTCACGACGTCCCCCGGCGCAGGCCGGGCCAGCAGCTGCACGCGGCCCTCGGGGTCGCTCAGCGACTGCTCAATGCGGGTGATGACACGATGGCCGAAGGCACCGATACCGGCGAGCACCGTCGCGCCGGTCACGGCGCCTGGACCTCGGCGAGGAGCGCGGTGACAGCGGCGCGCTCGTCGGTGACGAACCGCGCTTCCTGGTCGCGACCGGCGGCCTTCGCCTGCGCGTACACCCCCTTCAGTCGCTCCGCGTGAGCGCCGAGCTCGCGGGCCAGGCGCTCGCGCCCGCCGCGGTCGACCGTGCCCTCCCGCCACGCGCGCAGGGCGTCGGCCTCGATGTCCGAGCGCAGCTCGGGGTCCAGGCTCTCCCAGCCGGCGAACGCCGACACGCGATCCTTGCCTAGGACGCCGGTCGCGCCGCTGGACGACCAATTGTAGCTGCCGCCCAAATCCACGACCCCGCCCACGAGGCAGGCCAGCTCGAAGCTGCGAATCCGGGAACCACGCTCGTCGCGCGCTCGACGCGCCGCGTCTTCCTGCGAACGTTTCTCCTCCGCGCGGCGGATGTCGAGCGGGTTGAGGTTCGGGAGCCCGTCGCCGGCCTCCCAGGCCGCCTCGATGTGGAGCGGGTACGACCGGGTCGCGTCGTCGCGAACGCGGGAGTAGGCAGGCTGCAATACCGTCTCCACGTTGCGGAACCAGTACACGGGAACCCCGAGCTGCCCCCGGTAGAGCACCACCGCGTCGCGGTCGGTCCAGTCCGGGAGCAAGGTGATTCCCGGCGCGGCGCGCTTGAGCACCGCACCCAGGCAATCGGGCTCGTCGGTCGTGAACGACGCGTGCGCACCGGCAAGGAACACGTAGGCCGGGCGGACACTGGTGTCGTCGGCCTTCGCTGGGTCGAGGTTCGCGAGCAAGACGCACTCCTCGGCGAGTCGCTTCAGCCGGTCCTCCACGCCGCGCTCCACGCGGTCGCGGGCGATGGCGCGCACCTCGTCGTCGAGCTTTCCGCCGCGGCGCAGCTCCGTAGGGTCCTTGCCGTCGGCGTGCAGGGCGATGTAGCGCTGTTCGAGGTCGAGAGCCATGGCGAGGTCGAGGCCCATCGCCGTCATCGCGCGGTCGAAGACGCCGCTCGCCTGTGCCATCAACCCCGTGCGCACGGCCTCCACAACCTCGCTGGCGTCGCGGTCGCGCAGGGTGCCGTCGGTGTCGCGGATGGGCGTGAAGCTCGACGTCACGGTGTCGAAGATCTTGCCCGCGTCGAAGTTCGACGCCAGGTCGAGGCGGTGCTCGTAGAATACGTTCCACAGCCGCTCACGACGGCGGTCGTCGCGAAGGGCCTCGGCGTCGAGGTAATACTGCGCCACGTCGCTCTGTGGGTCGGCCCCCGGGTCGGCCCGGAATCGCTCGGTTTCGTCGCTCGCCTGCCGGGCAGCGCGGTCCGCAAGCTGGCCGACGTTGCGGAAGGTGGTCAGGAGCGTGCTCGCCACGTTCCGCAGCGTGTCCTCGAAGGACCTCCAGAACATGCGTCGCAGCTCCTGGCGATACTCCTGCGCGAGGTCCTCGTAGAAGCGCACCGCCTGGGCCTTGGCGGAGTTGAACTTCGCGTTCTCACGGTCGAGCATCGACCCCATGAACCCACGATTGAGCGCGCTCGACATCTGGTTGTGTAGGCGCGCCTTCTCCTGCTGCACCAGCGGACCATCGATGTCGCGGCGACTCACTGCGGTTTCCGCCAGGAACCCATCAGCCTCGTCGGTGGTGGGAGCGATGAAGCCCTGCCGCAACAGCTTCACCAGGAAGAACCGCTGGGCGATGGGGTTGACTTCGAGATCGGAGAAGAAGCTGCCGAGGAACTTACCGCTTTTCAGGTCGGTGATCTGCGCATCCTGGTAGGCCCGGACCGCGCCGGAGCTCGTCTTCCAGTCCTCCCGCAAGAAGTTTAGCTGCCGCTCGATGCTGGGGTTGCCCTCGTTGATCGCCTGGCGGTCAATGTCCTGGATGGTGATCTTCTCCGCGAGCCGCTCGTAGACCGCGGACAGCCGCGCCGTGAACGCCGCGTCGATCTCCTGATCGTCCTTCCCTTTGTTCGCGGCGATCTTCGTGAACACGCCCTTGAGGTTGGCACGTCGTTCTTCCTCGGCACGCCAGGCCACGTATGACAGGAACTTGTCGTCGATGTCTCGGTCTTTCGTCGCCTTGTCCTGCTGCTCCCACACCGGGTCCCCGTAGGGCACGCGGAAGGCCGGCTGGTCGGCGCCGAAGCAGAGGTACTCGCGGAACGCCCGCGCCACGAAGCGAAGGCTCGAGTACTTGATTACATCTCGCCGCGGCAGGTGCAGGATGGACGTTCCGAAGGCGGCGTAGTGAACCGAGAAGTGGCCGTTGGCGAGTCGCTTCTGGTGCTTGTCGTAGTTGTCGTATTCGCCGGCCTGGGCTCCCAGCAAGGGCGTGAAGATCTGGAGGAAGGACGCGTCGGCCACCGCGTGTTCGAAACGCTCGATGGACAGCTCCCTCGGTTTGTCGATCAGGTAACACAGGCTGAACGGGCGCTCGCGCACCACCTGTCGCGACCGGTCACGGTTGCCCGGATCGTAGTGGAACTCGAGCTCCTTTGTCCCGCCCTCGTAGCCGAGCTGGCGGGTCAGGTACTCCAGCTCCTTGAGCGCGGCGTAGCCGTTGGCCATGATGTCGGCCTGCAACTGCGGCTTGACCTTGTCGAGGAAGGTCGTGGGCAAGGACAGCATTCCCACCACGCTCGGCCGTCCCCAGCCGTTGTCGAGCACCGCGTCGCGTAGCAGGTAGGACATCGGCAAGAACCCGCCCGATCCCGTGCCGCCCGCCACCGAAGCATAGAGCATGACCTGCACCACGCGATCCTCGTTGTCGCGCCAGGGGTTCTCGCGACGGGTCGCGTCGTCGAGCATGCGCACCAGCTTACGACGCATGCCCGCGCGCACGTCGTCTTCCAGGTTGTAGTAGAGTCCGAGGCGACTCTCGATGCGGATTTGCCCCGCGCCAGCGCCCTGCGTCCCGCGGAAGTCATAGTTCTCCGGTACCCACTGGGTGACCAGCTCGTCCCGCGCCGTTTCCATCAACCCGCGTTTTCGCGCGATGTAGGCACGGCGGTCGAAGGCCGAGACCAGGAACCGGCACTCCGGCGGCACGTGCCGGATCTTGTCGAGATCGTCCTTGTTGGTGTCGATCACGAGGAACTGGGTGAGGGCCGAGATCCGCGACCAGTGCGGGTGCCTTCGCAGCTTGCTCGCCATCAGGTCGACGATCTTCCCGCCGTTGCCTCCGAGGCCCACGAAGATCGTGGGCTTGAACTTGTCGCGAGCGAGCGAACCCATCCCATGCCTCCGTTAGTCGAACTTCAAGTGCAGCGAACCGGCCCGGTACACCATGCCGGGAACGTAGCCCAGCGCCAACTCCGAGGCATCGACCCGTTCCCACTTTCCGGAGGAACGGTTCTTCTTCTCGAGCCCGTCGGCGCGGCGGAACACCGTGGTCCCGCCCGGCGCCGCCTCCACCACCACCACCGCGAGCCGCGGCGTCCGGCCAAAATCGCCCCCCGCGCTGATGCACACCTTGGCGTTCCGGTAAAATCCCCGCTTGCCGCCCGGACGCTCGCGCAGCGCGAGCGCGGAAGCGCGGCCGAGGTTGGACTCCTTCTCGGCGATGCGCACCGCAGCCATAGTGGAGAAGGAGTAGGGGCGTACGACGCCGATGATCACCCAGAGCGTCGTGACGACGGCGCCGAGGACCGCCAGGAGCGGCCAGAAGCACCGCAAGAAACCCGTCGCCTCCACCTCGAAGCGCAGTGGGACGACCACCGCGCCGGGGGCGTAGTGCGCGTGGGCGCCTTGCAGCGTCACGCGGGTCTCGCCCCCGGCCGGCGATGCCGCCGCATCGCAACAAGAGGGTGTGGAAAGGCAGACCTGCCAGGCCATTGGTTGGCCCAGGCTCGCACCGAGCCTCGCCTCGCTACCCGGGACGGGCTCGCAGCTCAGCGCGTAGCCCGGGGGCACGCCGTCGACGGTGCAGGCAAGGCGCACCCGCTCCGCGTTCTGCGAGCCCGCGAGATCGAGCACCCCGCAGCGCTGGGTGCTACCCCGCCCGCCGCGCCAACTCCCGAGGTCGAGCGGGCTCGGGGCGAGCCGGAGCGACAGGTCGAGGAAACCGTCCACGACCACGGCCCTGCGCGCGCTCAGGTCGAGCCAGGTGTTGTGGAAGTTGACGGTGAGCGCCGCAGGGTGATCCTTGTCGTGGGGCGTGTCCGGCGACCACTCCGCCACGAACTTGCCGCCTCCGGCGTGCGTCATCGCCTGGCGGTGGCCATCGACCTCCAGGTTGACGGCGAAGCCGTCGGCGGCGAAGAACTGCGGGTCGTCGAACGGCGCGCCCCGCGACAGCAACGAGGCTTCCACGCGCACCGTGTCGCCCACCTTCACCGTGGACGCGACATCGAGCGCGGGCTCCAGGTCGTAGCGGTAGATGACGCCGAACTCCACTTCGCCGGGCGCCGACGGGATCGAGAGGGTCCACGTGGAAGCGACGCCGGGATCGTTGTCGGCACGGAACACCGCGTAGTGTCGTCGCGGTGGGCTGCAGAGCCGTGGCGCGCCAGCGATGCGCAGGGTGGAGCACCCGTTGTCACCCTTCGCGCGCGCGGCCACGCTCCCGCTCGGGCCGCCCATCTCCGCGGCGTAGGCGTCGCCCGGTCGCGAGGAGGCGGTGACGGCGAGCATCTCCACGACGTACTTGGGAACCGCAAAACTGCGAGTCTCCCCGGCGCGCATGGTCCCCACCTCGGGGCGGGAGCCGAGTGCGCGCGCATAGCCGCGCGTGAACGCGGGCACCACCTGCGCGGGGTCCTTCATGAACACCACGTCGTCGGTCGTGCGCCCCATCGTCTGCAGGTAGGGTGCGCCGACCGCGCGAGCATCCTCGCTGCCGTAGAGCCCGAGCACGAAGCTGTCGTACTCGGCGTGGGCGTCGATGCCGCTCAGCTCCCGCAGTTCCTCGGGGGAGGGCGGAGGGTCGTCGGAAGGGGCGCCGTCGGTGAAGAACAGGAGCAGGCGCCCGTCGCGATCGGAGGTGTCGAGACGGCGCCTCGCCTCGGTGAGGGCCGGGCGGAAAAACGTGCCGCCCGCGGGGACCAACTCCCGGATCGCGGCCGGGTCGCTCACCACCTGCGGGGGCAGGTTCGCTTTCTCGCCGAAAGCCACGACCGTGAGCCGGTCCTGGCTACCCTGCACGAGGCCCTGCACGATGAGCGTGCCCAGCACCGCGGCACGCTCCGGGTCGTTCGCGGGGTAACGTTTCCCCGTCTCGTCCATGGACTCGGCGATCATCGAGCAGCTATTGTCGAGCACCAGGGCGATCTCGGTGCCGGGCACGGCGAGCGCGAGGGAGACGAGGAGGAGGCTCATTCGGGGTCGACCTTGAAGCAGGTGCCGCCCGCCCGGTAGACGGCGCGCGGCGAGGGGCTGTGTCCGGCGTGCAAGTCTTCCACGGGGCGCCACTTACGGGAGGCCGCGTCGAAGATATCGAGCGGCCCGGGGCCCTCCAGCACCACGCCGCGATCACGCGTGGCTCGCAGGCAGACCGGCGCGCCGCGCGTGCTGCCGCTTACGTCGCCGCTGCCGTGCACGCCGAGCTGGGCGTCGCGAAACAGGCGCGGGCGTCCGCCGGCACAACCGCGCAGCAGGATGCCCTGCGCACGGCGCAAATTCGCCTCGTTACTCGCCACTCGGATCGCGGCGCCGGCGGGGAATCGGGCGGGGCGCACCACGCCAAGGAACAGTGCCACCAGCGTGCCCGTGGCCAGCGTCGGGAACAGCCACCAGCCGTGGCAGCGATACCAGGGCAGGCCGGTCACCGTCCATCGGAGCGGGATGGCCCGGGCCTGCGCGGCGAACTCGGGGGTGAGCGGCACGAGGTGCAACGCGGCTCCCCCGGAGGACACGTCTGCAGCGCAGGACGCGGGGTGGAGGCAGATGGGAAAGTAGGGCTGGTCGGGGTCGAAAGCATCGACGGTGACCCGCTCGGAGAGCGAGAGCGACTCCGGGCGACCCGCAGCGTTGGCGCGCCCGAGCACCACGCGGGCGGTGCAGCCGTCGAGGCCGTCGACCCACATCTCCCAGCGGTGCTCGGCGGCGGCCTGGGAGGCCGACATGTCGAGGTTCACGCAGTTGGCGTGCCAGGCGCTGCCGGCCTCGCGGGCGCCGAGGTCGATGTGATCGACAACTGAAAGCACCAGTGGCTCTCGCACCGCGACGTCGTGCCGCGGCATGCGCGTGAGCGCGGCGCCCCCGCGGTACACCTCGAGCACGAGCGAGTGCGTGCCGGTCGCCGCGTGGGTGACGGAGAGTGCGTAGCGGTCGTCGGCGCGGGCAGGGCCGCGGTAGAGCTCCTTGCCATTGTCCGAGAACACGACCTCGACCGCGGGATCGGCGAGAAGCGCGTCCACCCGGGCACGCGCGCCGGGCTCGCCGGGACGCAGGATCGTCGCGACGCCGGCGCAGCGTAGGCCCACGTAACAACGAGTCGGCAAGCTGCTGGCGTCGAAGGCGATGCCGAGATCGCTGTAGTAGACGCCGACCTCGCCGGCCGGGCACACCGGGTAGCCACCTGCCTCGCCACTCGCGCTCAACCGGGCCTCCGCCGGCGCGGCCGCTGGCGGCGGGGTGAAGATCGCCTCTAGTCCCGGGGACACTGGGAGGGAGGTGGGCTCCCCCCCGGCCACGACGACGCTGACGCGCAGGGCCGGCGACGTGGCGCCGGTCGCCGGGACCGCGTTCTCCTTGTCGTACAACGACACCCGCACGACTGCCGGCGTGCCGCTCGACAACGCCGTTCCCGGCGGCGGTGCCTCGATCCGCGCTCGGTAGCGGCAGGCGTCCACGACGAGTTGCAGCGGTGTTCCCTGGGCGTCCTGATAGACCTGGTTGGCGCCCACGGTCGGCGCGTCCGGGACGAACTCGACGCTCAGCTTCGACGACGCCGGCAAGACCAGGTCGGCCACCACGGTGCCGTCGGCGCGCCGCGTGCCGCGCACGGTCGTCGTCGTGCCATCCTCGGCGCGCAGGCGGAAGGAGCCGCCGGCCACGGGAAACACGTCGCCTGCGTCATCGCGTACCGCAGCCCTCACCGAAATGGTGTCGCCAGCGGCGTGGGGCCCCGAAGCCACCGGATCGACGACGGGGCGGAGCGTGGCCGGGGGCGGGGGCGGCGGCGTTGCCGCTCGGCCATCGACGACGTGGGCCCACAGCTCGTCGGCCGCCGCGTGGTCCTGACACTCGCGACCGAAGGGATCCACCGGCCGGAACTGGGGATAGTCGAGGAGGAACGCGTTCTCGCAGGTGTCGTCGACCTCGTCGAAACAGTGCCAGCAACGCTTTCCATCGGTCACGAACACGTGGTCGTGCCACTCGGAGTGCTGCCGCACGACGCTCGGCGCGCCGCAGGCCGAGTTCACGACGTAGCCGACGCGGTCGTAGCCGCCCACGCAGTACGTGACTCCCATGCGGAAAAGGTCGAAGGGGCCGGCGAGCGCGTAGCCGAACAAGGCAAGCGCCGGCGGCGGGATCACTTCGCCCCGGGCGCCCGTGGACCGCCCCCCGGTCGCTGGCCCCGCCCCGGGGCACCCGCGCCTGTACCGCGAGGGGCGGGATCACCCGCGCTCGGATCGGCCGGCGCTGGATCCGCGTGCGCCGGGGTGGCAGCGGGGCCAGGGGCCGAAGGTTCCAAGGCGGCGGAAGTCGCCGGCTCGGAGGTGGCCGGCTCGGGGGTGGCCGCCTCGGGGCTTCCCGCCGCGGCGGGCTCCGTAGCCGCCGGCTGCGCCGCGCTGCCCGGGGCGACAGCCTCGGAGGCTGCGCCCGTCTCGGTCGCAGCTGCGCCTGGCGCCTTCGACCCAGGCACGAGGATGGCTGGCGCCTGCCCGGCAGCGAAGAGCCCGAACCCGCCCAACACGGCGCCGATCACGATGCCGAAGATCAGCGCGGCGGCGAGGCCCAGGACGAACATCCGCAAGCTGACCGCCAGGGACTCCCGGCCATGCCGCCCGGCGCCGTTGGCCGCCCCTGACGAGGGCGATGCAGCCGCGATGGTCTCCCTCGGCGCCGCGGGCATGGGCGCGGCGGGACCCGGGGCGTCATCCCACGTGCGGCGCGGCGCGTGGTCACTCGGCGCCGTCACGAGCGGCACGGTGGGGCTCCCCAGGCAAGCGAGCACGACCGTGATGTTGTCATAGCCACCGCGGGCGTTCGCGAGGTCGACCAGCGCGCGCGCGGCGGCGGGGAGGTCGAGCCCACCGCACACCCGCGGGATCTCCTCGTCGTCGACGAGATCGTAGAGGCCATCACTGCAGAGGACGAGCAGGTCGCCGTCTTCGAGGGGGTGCTCGGCGTCGGGCGCTACCAGCGTGGGGAAGTGATTGTCGCCCGGCGCGCCGGACCCGCCGAGGGCGCGGGAGAGAATGTGCGCGTCGGGGTGGTTCTTGGCGTCGGCCGCCGAGAGGATGCCGTGCTTGACCATGTCGGCCACGCGCGTGTGATCCTCGCTCCTCTCCACGCAGCCCGCGCCCCGGAAGTGGTAGAGCCGACTGTCGCCCACCCAGCCGTACCACATCTGCCGCCCGCGGACGCGCGCCACGACACCGGTGCTGCCCGCTCCCGGCACTCCCCCCGCGTGGGCCGCGGCGAGCACTGCCTCGTGCGCGCCAGCCAGCGCGGCGCCGATGGCCTGGCCCGGATCCGGATTGGAATCGACGCGCACCGCGTCGGCGATGTGGGCGACCGCCGTGGAGCTCGCGAGGCGACCGCCCTCGTGGCCGCCCATGCCGTCGCAGACGACCAGTAGCCAGTCGTCGTCGCCGAGGGAGAGCACCTGGTGCGCGTCCTCGTTGGCGCTTCGCTGGTGCCCCAGGTCCGTCGCGGCCGACACGTAGAGCGGCATGGGCTAGCGTCCCTCCTCACCGGGTGGCTTCATCGGGGCGTAGACGGTCCGGGTCTTCTTGCGCCGTGGCGGCGCCTGCCCGGGCGCGGCGCCCGGCTCGCTGGGCGGGGAGGCCGCGTCGGGAGGGAGAGGCGCAAGCGTGGGCCCGGTGGACGAGCTCATCGGCGAGCTGACGGCGGTGATGACGGTCACGTTCTTCGTTCGAGGCGGAGCCGCGCTCGGCGACGCCGCCTCCACCGGGGGCGAGGCGAGGCCAGCGACCGCAGAAGGGTGCGGAGCCGAGCCCGCCCAGGCCGGGGCGTCGGCCGGGGCGGCCGTCGTATCGAAAGGTGAGGTGCGGCCCTGGCCCACCCGGAAGCTCACCTGCCGCGAGAAGCCCACCCGGTCGCCCGGCCTCAGTTCCGTGCGCACCTCGGGCGCGAGCCGCACGCCGTTGACGAACGTGCCGTTCGATGAGCCGAGGTCCGTCACGAACATCGCGCGGGGGAACAGCTCGATCTTCGCGTGGCGCCCCGAGACCTGTCGCACGTCGACGTGGAGGTATCCCCCCGGCGGCGACTCGCCGACGCGCTCCGCGTCGCCGCCCACGAGGGTGTCACGGCGCGTCACGCGCAGGTAGTGGCCGATGCCCGCAGCGACGAGCGCGCTCCCAGGCTCAACCCAGAGGCGGGTCTCGGGCAGCTCGACGAACTGGTCGTGCTCGTCGGGCCGGGCGGGCGCGTCGATGAAGCTGTGCTCGCGCTTCCGGTCGGCGTCCTCGAGACCCGGCGGATCGACCAGGGGCGGGGGCGCCCCCTCCGCCGTTCCCCGTCGCGACGCCAGCAACCGGCCGAGCACGACCATCGCGCCAAGGCCGGCGAGGACTGCAAGCAGGCCGAGGCCTGCGCCCGCGATCCACCACGGGAACCCGGTGCCGCCGCCGGGGCTCGTGGGCGCGGCGGTGACCGGGGTTGGGGAAGTGCCGGCGGGCTGGCTGGCGCCGGCGGCCGCCACGATGTCGGCCGGGCAGGGCGCGCTCGACGCGGCGGAGAGCTCCTGGCTGAACGCCCGGGACCGGGTCTGCCCGACCGCTCGGCCCGCATCGAGCAGCTCCACGTGGAGCTTGTCAATGACGAAGGGGGTGCTGGCCGTCACCCCGCAGAAGGCGAGATCCAGCCAGACGAGGCGCGACGCACCCGCGCCGGTGTCACGCAGGGTTGCCGAAGCCCCCGCCGCGTCACCGTCCACGTAGGTACCGCCGGTCTCGACGGCGAGCGCCTCGATCTCGTCCAGAGCGGTCGCGCTCAGCGTTCCGCGCGTGACGGGGAAGCGCACCACGTGCACGCGCACCCCCCGGGCACGGGCATCGTCGATCACGTCTTGCATGCGCCCGACTTTCGACTCCTCGCCGCCGTCGGTGAAAACCACGACCTGCCGGAGGCCGCCGGCCGTGACCGGCTGGCGCGCCGCCACCTGGTCGACCACGTCGGTCACGAAGCTTTTCAGCCGCGTCACCTGCTGGTTTCCCGCCGACGGCAGGCTCCCGATGAGCGACTCGGCAGCGGCGAGGTCGGTCGCGGCGCCGATGTCGCTGAGGCTCGCGCCGAAGGTGTACACGGCAACGGTCCACGGCGGCGAGGAAGCTTGCCCCTGCAAGAAGTCCCGGGCCAGCGCCTGCGAGGCCGGGAGGTGGGCGCGGAACGAGCCCGAGGCGTCGAAGGCAAGCGCGGTGTACGCGGGCTCGGCACCGATCGCGCTCGCGGCGGCGACCTGCGCCCCGCCCACGCCGACGACGGCGCGGAAGTTGGCGGCATCGATCACCGGGAGCGCCGCTCCTGGATCGATCAGCGCACGCGCTTTCCCACCTCGCCCGGACGTGAGCACCGCGAGTGTAGGATCCGCCGCGGACGAGGAACCCACCCCGAGGGCGAGTGCGAGCGCGGTCAGACCCAACTCAAGCTCCCCCGGGCAGGCAGGCGACCGGGACGAGGAGGAACACCAGCGAGGTGCCGCCGAGCGAGAGCACCGAGCCGCTTCTCAGTTCGGCCACGTCGCCGATCACTGGCTGCCCATCGACCATGCTGCCATTGGACGAGCTGTCGAGGTAGCGAGCGCGGTCCTCGGTGATGGTGATGATGCCGTGCTCGCCACTGACACGCTCGTCGTCGAGGACGACGTCGCGGTCGTCGTCGCGCCCGAGTCGGTTGCGCCCCCCGCGCAGCGAGTAGACCCGGCCGGGGTCGCCGGGAGCGCGGTACTCGACCAGCACGCCGCGCACCCGCGGTGACGAGGGGCCCTGGGCCGCCGCGACCGGGGAAGCCGAAGACGATAGCGGCGGTGACTGCGGTGGCGGCCCCCACGGCGACGACTGCGGCGATGGGCCCGGCGGCGGCGCGCCGCGTGCCATGGGCGCCCCCGGGGCCGGAGCAGCGGGGGCGCGCG
>VGRQ01000095.1 GCA_016875315.1 Deltaproteobacteria bacterium
CTCGGGGCCGGGCGCGGCCTCGGGGGCGGCCGCCGGGGCCGTCGCGGCGGGAGCTGTCGCGAGGAGGGCGGCGTACTCCGCGAGCAGCCCGGCGGTGTCTTCGCCGGCCTTGCTGCCGATGATGGCGATGGGCTGGCCGGGGGGGACTTCTTGTCCCTCGGTGGCCAGGCGCTTGAGCATCACCCCCTTGTCGAACACCTCGATGTCCATCGTCGCCTTGTCGGTTTCTACCTGGGCGATGGCCTGCGAGGGGGCGAGGGTGTCGCCGTCGGTGACCAGCCACTTGGCCACCACCCCCACGGTCATGGTGGGCGAGGCCTGGGGCATCACGAAGAACTGGGCCATCAGGACCTCCCCATCACGCGGCGGGCAGCCTCGGCGATGCGAGGCGTGTCGAGGATCACGAGCTTCTCGAGGTTGGTGGCGTAGGGCTGGGGCACGTCGCGCTGGGTGACCCGCAGCACGGGCGCGTCGAGCAGGTGGAAGGCGCTCTCCATGATGCGCGCGGAGATCTCGGCGCCCACCCCGGCGAAGGCGTGGCCCTCGTGTACCACCACGGCGCGGTGGGTCTTGGCCACCGACGCGAAGATGGCGTCGTGATCGAGGGGGCGCAGCGAGCGCAGGTCGAGCACCTCGGCGGCGACGCCCTCCTTGGCGAGCTCGTCGGCGGCGCGGAGGCAGGCGTGGGTGGCCTTGCCCCAGGTGATGAGCGTGAGGTCGGTGCCCTCGCGCTTGGTGTCGGCCTTGCCGAGCGGGATGGTGTGCTCTCCCTCGGGCACCTCGCCCTTCATGGCGTACATGAGCTCCGACTCGAGGAAGATCACCGGGTTGTCGTCGCGGATGGCCGACTTCAAGAGCCCCTTCGCGTCGGCCGGCGTGCTCGGGCACACCACCTTGAGGCCGGGGAAGTGCGCGTAGATCGACTCTACCGAGGTGCTGTGCTGGGCGCCGAGGTTCTCGGCGTAGCCGTTGGGGCCGCGGAACACGATGGGCACGCGGTACTGGCCCGCGCTCATCTGGTAGATCTTGGCCGCCGAGTTCACCACCTGGTCGTAGGCCACGAGGCTGAAGTTGAAGGTCATGAACTCGATGATCGGCCTCATGCCGGCCATCGCGGCGCCCACGCCGAGGCCCGCGAAGCCGTTCTCGGCGATGGGCGTGTCGACCACGCGATCGGGACCGAACTCGTCGAGCATGCCTTGCGACACCTTGTAGGCGCCGTCGTAGTAGGCCACCTCCTCGCCCATGAGGAAGACGGTAGGGTCGCGGCGCATCTCCTCCGCCATCGCCTGGCGGATGGCCTCGCGCATCTGGATCACCGGCATCTACTCGCTCCGGGCGGGTGCGTAGGTGTAGTCGTAGAGGTGGGCCGGGTCGGGCACCGGCGAGCTCTCGGCGAAGTCGTAGGCGTCTTTCGCCACGAGTTCCACGCGCTCGCGGATGGCGTCGAGCGCCGCATCGTCCATGCCCATGTCGCGCAGTCGCGACTCGGTGAGCAACACCGGGTCGGACTTCTTCTTCTCCTCCAGCTCGCCGGCCGGGCGGTACTTGGCCGGGTCGGACATGGAGTGTCCCTTGTGGCGGTAGGTGACGATCTCCAGCAGCACCGGGCCGTGGCCCGCGCGCGCGAAGTCGACGGCGGCGCCCACGCGCTGGCGCACCACCTCGACGTCGAAGCCGACGAACTGCTCGCGCACCATGCCCACCCCGAGGCCGCGCTGGCTCATGTCGGTGACGGCGCTGGCGCGCTCGATGGCCGTGCCCATCGCGTAGGCGTTGTTCTCGCAGATGAACACCACCGGCAGCTTGTAGAGCTGCGCGAGGCACAGGGCCTCGAAGAAGGCGCCCTGGTTGGCGGCGCCGTCGCCGAACCACGTGAGGCACACCGCGCCGGTGCCGAGCTGCTTGAGCGACCAGGCCACGCCGGCGCCGAGAGGCACCTGGCCGCCCACGATGCCGTAGCCGCCCATGAAGTGTACGCTCTCGTCGAAGATGTGCATCGAGCCGCCGAGGCCCTTGCTGCTCCCGGTGGCCTTGCCGAACAACTCGGCCATCACCGCGCGGGGCGTCACGCCCTTGGCGAGGGCCTGGCCATGCTCACGATAGGCGGTGACCCAGCGGTCGCGAGGCTCGCAGGCCGCGGCCGCGCCCACGGCCACCGACTCCTGCCCGATGTACAGGTGACAGAAACCGAGGATCTTCCGCTCGGTGTAGGCCTTCGCCGCCAGCTCCTCCACGCGGCGGATCACGAGCATCTGCTCCCAGAGCGCGGCGAGGTCTGCCGCGCCCAGGGGCGGGCGAGCATCGCCGGACTCGAGCGAAGGCGGGGGCGTGGCGGTCACGTCGTCTCCGGGCCGAAAAGGGGGCCCGGTACTAACGGGCGCCCCCGGGTGGGGCACGCGCGCGGCGGTGTGATAGCCCCCACGGCGAGAGGTTTGCGTGTCTGAAGCCGTCACCCGGGGCATCCGCGTGAGCGTGAGGCCCGAGTACTTGCCTCACCAGTCGGAGCCGCGGGCTGGGCTGTGGATGTTTGCCTACCACATTCGCATCCGAAACGAGGGAAGCGAGGTGGTCCAGCTCATGTCGCGGCACTGGCAGATCACCGACAGCACCGGCCGGGTGGAAGAGGTCCGCGGCCCCGGCGTGGTGGGCGAGCAGCCGGTGCTCAAGCCCGGCGAGCACTTCGACTACACCAGCGGCTGCCCGCTGCCCACGCCGATGGGCACGATGCACGGCACCTACCAGATGGTCAACGAGCGCGGGGAGCGCTTCGACGCGCAGATTGCCCCGTTCATGCTGGCAGAACCCCTCTCCGTGAACTGAGCGGCGACAAGCGGCGACAAGCCGCGACGAATCAAAGGCGAGGGGGCGGCGTCGGAAGCACGGAGACCACGATGAAACGCTTCCTTCCCCTCTCTGTCCTCGCTCTCATCATCTTTTCCGGCTGCTCGAACGAGCTCACCCTCGCGACGCGCCCGGCGCTCTCCCCCGAGCAGGTGGAGGCCATCGTCGCCCGCGCCCACTCGAGCTTCGAGGGCAAGCGCGAGATGTTGCAGAAGCGGTCGTTGAAGGCCAAGCAGCACGCTCGCGCCGAGTTCAACCCCGAGGCGGCGAAGTCGGGCCGTGGCAAGGCGATGCGGGGGCTGTGAGGCTGTAGGCTGTTGGCTGTAGGCCGTGGGCCGTGGGCCGTGGGCGGTGCAAGGTTCCGAGCCCGGCCCTACAGCCCAGTCCCTACAGCCTACTCCCTACAGCCTGCAGCCTGTCCGCTAACGGCGGCGCCGCAGCTTCCACCCCAGCGCCAGCGCCAGCGGCGCGGCGATCGCGCCGTAGCCGGTGTCGTAGGCTTGCGGCATGTAGATCAGGGTGCGGATGGCCGGCTGGTCGCCCGCGTCCTGCAGCACCAGGTCGGAGGTGTTGGTGCCGGGTGCCACCAGCGTGTCGAGCCGGGTGATGTACCGGCTGCCGATGTTCTCGTCGGTGCCGCCCCAGGTGGTCCAGAGGCCCTTGGCGGCCCCCTGGCTGCGGAGGAGCGCGTCGTAGAGCTCGCTGGGGTCGTCGCCCTCCTTGCCCTCGACGTCGACGCCGGTGCTGGCGTTGTCCTCGCTGGTCCAGCCGCCGGCTGCCTCCACGCGGTTGTCGGCGATGACGAAGATCTCGTTGCGGATCTCGCTGAGCTGGGTGCTCGCCGCCATCCGCGAGGGGAAGAGCGCGTGGACCGCGCCGTCGGCGGCGGCGCCGTAGGTGATCTGCAGCGGCTTGAGCACCACCCCCCCGTCGACCGTCACCGGGACGTCGGGGCGCAAGGTGACGGCGATCCAGACGAAGCCGAGCGCGTCGTTCTCGTAGGCGGCGACGGAGTCGGCCGAGAGCGACCCGTCGTAACCGTTGTCCGCGAGCCAGCCGCTCATCGCCCCGGCGCCGGTGGCGGAGAGCACCTGGTAGGCGTAGTCGCCGGCGAAGCCCTCGCCGAGCACCTCCACGCTGCCGCTGTCGGTGAAATTGGCGCGGTCGCCGCCCGCCTTGTCGAGCGACATGTCCTGGCAGCCACAGGAGGCGCTGCCGTCGTCCTCGGCGCTCGGCGCGTCCCATTCCACCTGGGGCGCGGTCACGGTGCTGAGCATGTCGAGCATGCTGTCGCTGCCTTCCTCGACGGACTGGACCTCGCCGGGCACGGGGATGATCCAGGCGAAGTCGTCGGCGTCGCCGAGGTAGCGCACGCGGTAGGTGACCGTGACGCTGCCCTCCTCGATCTCGAAGAGCGCCTGCTGCGCGTCGGACGCGGCGATCTTGGTGACCATGTCGGGGGTGACGAGGCCGCCGCAGGCTGCGGCGGGCTGGGCGAGGGCGAGGAACAGGAGAGGGGACATCGGCTGACTCCGGGGAATGCCGGCCATGAAGCAAGGGCCGTGCCAAGCGGCTACGTATCGCCCATGCCTACCGACAACGACAAGGGACGATTCCGTCGAATCGGGCGACGCCTCCTCGGCGATGAGGAAGGGAAGTCGCTACGAATCGACGCGCGGGAGTTGCTCGGCGCGCTGGCCGAGGGGAGCGGTCACGCCAAGACCGAGATCATCAAGGCCGTCGCGCGAGAGGTGAGGGTATACCTTGAGGAAATGGGCCTCAAGGAAGACTTGCACCGCCTGATGACCAACTACTCCTTCGAGGTCCGCGCGTCGGTACACTTGCGACGGCTGACCGAGGAGGAGAAGGCCCCACCGCGACAGGAGGATCGTGGCGAGGTGGAGGCCGAGGGGCCCCCGGAGGGGTAGCTACCGCCCCTGCCGCTCCATCACGTCTTCCACCTTCCGCGGCTTCAGGCGGATCAACACGCCTTCTTCCTGCGTGATCCTCAACCAGTCCTCGCGGGTGAAGCTCTCGGCCTTCTCCAGCAGGCGTTCCACCTTGCCGGTCTGGGCGTTGACCTTCTCCAGCACCACGCGCCCTTCTCTCGCGGCGGCGCGGAGGTCGGTCACCATCGCGTCGATCGCCTCGGCGTCCACGCTGTCGATCACGCGGTCGGCCTTGCCTAGCGTGCGCTCGGCGCTGGCGACGGTGCCGTCGACCCGGCGCAGCACGGGACGGGCCTCGTCGCTGGTGCGCTCCACGCTGGCCAGCGTGGACTTGGCGCGGTCGGCGATCTCGGGCAGGGCGTCGCTCGCCACGGCGGCGTTGTGCAAGAGGCGCTCGGCGTCGTCGAGCATGCGCTTGGCCCGCTCCGGGTCTTCCTTGAGCGCCTCGCCGATCACCTTGAAGGTGTCGGGGTCGAGCGCCGACACCAGCGGGCCGAGCTGGGTGACCAGCTGGTCGATCTCCACGGTCCGCCCCGGGGCCACGAGCGTGGCGCCGTCTTCGAGCAGCGGCGCGTCGGCGCTCACGGGGCTGAGCTCCACGTACTTCTCGCCGAGCACCGACCGCGCGCGCACCCTGGCCACCACGTCGTTGCGGACCGCCGCGGTCTTGTCGACCGAGAGCGCGGCCACCGCCGCCGAGCCCTCCACGCGGAGTGACTCGACGCGCCCGACCTGGACCCCGGCGATGCTGACGGCGGCGCCCTCGGCGAGGCCGGCCGCGTCCTGGAAGTGTACGTCGACGTCGATGGTGGTGCCGACGCTGCGGATCGCGCCAATCTGCAGGGCCATGAAGCCGAGGATCCCCACCGCCACGACGACGAGGCAGCCGACTCCAATCTCGTGACGACGCGACATGAGCGCCGCGGGCTATCACATGGACGGGAGCCGCGCGTGCCCCGCTGTCCCCGGCTCGGGCAGCACCAGGTTCCGCCCGAGAAAACGCCGCACGATCTCGTGGTCGGAGCGCACCACCTCGTCGCGAGGACCCCAGGCCACGAGCTTGCCCTGGTAGAGCATCGCGATGTGGTCGGCCACGTTGATGGTGCCCACGATGTCGTGGGTGATGACCACGAAGGTGACGTGCAGCGTTTCCTTGAGGTGCCCGATGAGCGAGTCGATGGCGTCGGAGGTCATCGGGTCGAGGCCGGAGTTCGGCTCGTCGAAGAGCACCAGCTCCGGTCGCGTCACGATGGCGCGGGCGAGACCCACGCGCTTGCGCTGTCCCCCGGAGAGCGCGGGGGTGGGGCGATCGTAGAGCCCGGGTAGCTCCACCATCTCCAGCACCTCGTCCACCCGCTCGCGTCGCTGCTTCTCCGTGAGCTCCGGGGAGTGTTGTTTCAGGGGAAAGGCGATGTTGTCGCCGGTCGACAGCGAGTCGAAGAGCGCGCCGTCCTGGAACAACATGCCGAGGCGGCGGCGCACCGCGTACACCTCGCGCTCCGGCGCCCGCGCCATGTCGGTGCCGAACACGCGCACCTCGCCCTGGTCGGGGCGGATGAGCCCCACGATGTGCTTGAGCATCACGCTCTTGCCCGTGCCAGAGGGGCCGATGATGGCCGTCGTCTGGCCCCGGGGGATGTCGAAGCTCACCCCGTCGAGCACCACCAGCGAGCCGAAGCGCTTGTGTACGTTCACGATGCGAACGGGTGCTTCATCCATAGAGAACCTGGGAGACGAGGTAGTTGAAGGTCACGCACACCACGCAGGACACCACCACCGCCTGGTTGGTGGCCTTTCCCACGCCCTCGGGGCCCTTCTCGGAGTAGAAACCGCAGTAGCAGCTCACGAAGCAGATGATGGTGGCGAACACGAGCGCCTTCACCTCGCCGGTAGCGAGGTCGCGCATCTCCGTCGACTGGGAGACGAACTCGAGGAAGGTGGCGCCGGAGAGGCCCAGCTGGAACACCGAGGCGCAGTAGGCCGCCAGCAGCGTGGTGAAGACGGCGATGAGGGTCAGCGCCGGCATCACGAGGAGGATCCCGTACAGCCGCGGGGTGACGAGCCACCAGAAGGGGTTCACCGCCATCACCTCCAGCGCGTCGATCTGCTCGCGGGTGCGCATCACCGCGATCTGCGAGGCCATCTCGGTGCCGGCCTTGGCCGCGATCATCGCCGCCGCGATGAGCGGGGCCAGCTCGCGCACGCCGGCGAGCGCGACGAACATGCCCACGAGCCGCTGGCCGCCGAGCGGCGCGAAGGCGTTGTAGCCCTGCAGGGCGAGGTTGCTGCCCACGAAGGCGCTGATGGTGAGCAGCACCGGCAGCGACTGGACGCCGATCTTGTAGGCCTCGGCGAAGGTCTGCCCGGGGGGTGGACGGCAACGCACCGCCACCCGCGCCCAGTCGAGCGTGAAGTACACCAGGCCCCCGAGCCACGCCAGCGCGCTCATAGGCTGAAGAACGCCGAGGTAAGCAAGTAGTTCGCCGCGAAGAAGCACAGGGTGGCGCGCACGACGGTGTCGTTGACGCCCCTTCCCACGCCCGCCGCACCGCCGGTGGCGTGAAAGCCATGGTAGCAAGCCACCATCCCGATGATGAGACCGAAGGTGGCGGTCTTCACGATGCCGCCGAGGAGGTCGCCCGCGTGGGTGAAGGTCCACAGGTTGGCCATGAAGACGCCGGCGTTCTCGCCCTGGATCCACACCGACATGACGAAGCCGCCGGCGAGGCCGGCGATGTCGCCGAGGGTGTTGAGGATGGGACAGGCGAAGGCCAGCGCCGCCACCCGCGGCGCCACGTGCCAGCGCAGGCTGTCGACCGCCATCACCTCGGTGGCGTCGAGCTCCTCCTTGATCCGCATCGCGCCGAGCTCGGCGGCGTAGGCGCTACCGGCCTGCGCCGCCACCAGCACGCTCGCCATCACCGGCGAGATCTCGCGGAGGATGGCCACCGAGATGAGCGAGGGGAGGAGCCGCTGGGCGCCGAACAGGTCGAAGATCGAGAGGCCCTGGAGGGCGATGACCATGCCGAAGGGGAAGGTCACCGCCAGCACGGGGCCCACGCAGCGGATCGCGACCGTCCACGCGTGACGGTGGAAGTCCTCGGCGTTCCAGGGCGGCGTCAAGATGCGCCACGTCACGCGCGCGGCGAAGCGCCCGAAGCGGCCGAGGGCGGCGAGGGTATCGAGCACGGGGCGCGGTTATAGCGCCGCGCTCGTCCCGGTGGAGACCGCCTTGATCCTCTTCCTGCTCCAGCTCGCCGTTGCCGAAGATAACTGGGTCGCGACCGAGAGCGACATGAAGCGCTGGCCCGACGCGGAGATCGTCACCGGCTCGCTCGCCGTGGGCGACAAGGTGGAGGTGGTGTTCCGCGACAGCAGGCTCGTCCGCGTGCGCAAGGGGAGCGACTTTGGCTGGGTGTCGCCCGCGGTGCTGAGCCCGTCCGAGGTCGCGGCGCCGAGCGATGGCGCCGGCCTGAGTGGCCTGTCGCTCCCGCCGCTCGAGCTGCCGGGCCTGCCTGGCGAGTAGTCGCTAGGCCAGGTGTGCCCGGAACAAGGCGGGCAGCGAATCGGCCTGGGCGAGGGTGAAGTCGCGGTTGACCGAGCGGGTGACCCGGCTCGACACCGCGCTGGGCAGGGCGTGGCGCAACAGCCCGAGGAAGGGCGGCGGCGCCGCGATCACCAGCGACTCGAAGCGGTCGCAGCTCTCGCGAGGTAGGCGGCCACCTCGCGGGCGAAGGCTACGTGCGCCTCCTCCCTGGGGTCGCTGTGGCCGTCCATCGCGCTCGCCGGGCCGGTCGGGCTCGCGTGGGCGCGCCCGCGGTGGTCGGTCACGAGCTGGCTGGCGTGCCGGCGGCTGGCGGGGTGATCGAAGGCCGTCACGAGCTCGAAGACGTTGAGCAGGGGATCGGCGTGGTACACGCGGGCCCGGCCGGCATCGGCGACGAGCACCCAGGTCTTACGCATGTGAATCCTCGGTCATGCCCGGCTGCGGTGCAAGTTCTGGGCCAAGCAAAACCCGCCTCTCGGCGTGGGGATGGGCGCGATCACACACGGCGCGGCGGGCGCCTTTGCCCGCCCGGCGGCTAGCGCGTGATCCCGACGAGCCCCATCACGAGCACGCCGGCGAGAATTCCCTGGAGGACGAGGTCTGTCATGGGAGCGGCGCACTAATGGCACCGGCGACAACAACGTGCAAGCGCTTTTCTGCATTCAGGCTCACGCGCCCTGCGACAACCGGGCCATCCCGGGGAGGTTAGCCCCGCGCCCGTGAGCCTCTTCGCGCGCGACGTGCACGTGGTGGTGTTGTCGTCGGGCAGCGCCGGCAACTGCACCTACGTGGGCGACGGCCGCGCGGGGGTGGTCATCGACTGCGGAATATCGACGAAGCAAGTCTTCGCGCGGCTGTCGGAGGCAGGGCTGCCCGATGCGCCCGTGGATGCGGTGCTCGTTACCCACGAGCACAGCGACCACGTGTCGGCGGCGGCGATCCTGGCCCGGAACATGGCCAAGCATCGCAAGCCCATCCCCTTCTTCATGACGGCGGGCACGGCGCGGCACATCGACCAGCGCTGCGTGCCCGATGGCATCGAGCTGGTGGAGGCCGGCAGCGAGGTGAGCGTCAAGCACCTGCGCGCCGAGTGTTTCCCGGTTCCGCACGACACCGACGACCCCGTGGCATGGCGCGTGCACCTGGGGGGGCTCGTCATCGGCGTCGTCACCGATCTCGGCAAGCCGACCAACCTCGTGATCGACAAGCTCCGCAGCTGTGATTTTGCCGTCGTCGAGTTCAACCACGACGAAGACATGTTGATGGATGGCCCGTACCCCTACTGGCTGAAGCAGCGCATCAAGAGCCAGAAGGGCCACCTCTCCAACCGGCAAGCGCAGTCCTTGCTCGCCGACGCCCTCAACCCTCGACTCAAGACCATCGTGCTCGGGCACCTCTCGGAGGAGAACAACCACCCCGCCCTCGCGGAGCGCGCCGCCCGCGACGTCTTTCGCCAGCACGGCGTCGACGGCGAGGTGGGCATGTTCATCGGCCACCAGCGGCAGGCGCTGGCGCCCTTCAAGCTGCGCGCGGAGAACTGGTAGATGATCACGCGGTATTCCACCCCCGAGATGGTGGCGCTCTGGACCACGGAGCGCCGTTTCGGCATCATGCTCGAGATCGAGTTGCTGGCTTGCGAGGCCATGGAGGCTCGCGGCGAGGTGCCCCCGGGGACGGCGGCGACCTGTCGCGAGCGCGCGAAGTTCGACCCGGCGCGGGTCGACGAGATCGAGAAGACCGTCAAGCACGACGTGATCGCCTTCCTCACCAACGTCAACGAGCACATCGGCGAGCCCGGGCGCCACCTTCACAAGGGCATGACCAGCTCCGACGTGCTCGACACCGCGCTCGCGGTCCAGCTCAAGACGGCAGGCGAGTTCATCCTCGTGGAGCTCGACGGCGTGCTCGCGGCGCTCCGGGCCCGGGCCGAGGAACACGTCGACACCCTCTGCATCGGTCGCAGCCACGGGGTTCACGCCGAGCCCACCACCTTCGGCTGGAAGCTCGCCATCCTCTGGGACGAGCTGCGTCGCGGTCGCGAGCGCCTCGTCCACGCGAACCGCGACATCGCGGTGGGCAAGATCTCCGGCGCCGTGGGCACCTTCGCCCACGTTCACCCCGAGGTGGAGGCCCACGTCTGCGCCAGGCTGGGCCTCGCGCCGGCGCCGGCCTCGAACCAGGTGGTGCAGCGCGACCGCCACGCCTTCTACTTCGCGGTGCTGGCGCTCCTCGCCACCAGCATCGAGAAGATCGCGGTGGAGATTCGCCACCTGCAACGTACCGAGGTGCTCGAGGCCGAGGAGCCCTTCACCCCCGGGCAGAAGGGCAGCTCGGCGATGCCCCACAAGCGCAACCCCATCCTCAGCGAGAACCTCACCGGGCTCGCGCGGCTGATGCGCGGCTACGCCGACGCCGCCATGGAGAACGTGGCGCTGTGGCACGAGCGCGACATCAGCCACTCCTCGGTGGAGCGGGTGATCGGCCCCGACGCCACCGTCACCATGCACTTCATGTTGCGACGCCTCAAGGCGCTGGTGAGCGGCCTCGTGGTCTACCCGGATCACATGCGCCGCAACCTCGAGAAGAGCGGCGGTATCTACTTCTCCCAGCGCGTGTTGCTCGCGCTGGTGGAGGCCGGCCTCTCGCGCGAGGAGGCCTACGCGCGGGTGCAGAAGAACGCGATGCTCACCTGGTCGGAAGGCGGCTGGCTCCCGGATCGCCTCGCGGCCGATCCCGAGGTGGGCGGCGTGCTCGGTGCCGAGCAGGTGGCCGGGCTGTGCAACCTCGCCTGGTACGTGCGGCACGCCCGCGAGGTGCAGGCGCGGGTGTTTGGCGCGGCGAGTTAGCCCGCGGCCCCATGTTCACCGGACTCGTCCAGGCGCTCGGCACCGTCACGCGGGTGGGGTCGCGCGGGACGGGCAAGGAGCTGCTGATCGCCTCGCCCCTCGAGGGGCTCGAGGTGGGCGAGTCGATCGCCTGCGACGGCGTCTGTCTGACGGTGGAGAGGGCGGAGTCAGGGGCGTTCCAGGTGGCCGCGGGGGAGGAGACCCTGGGGCGAACAACGATGTCCGAAGTTTTTCCGGGGAGTCACGTCCACCTGGAACGCGCCCTACGCCCCATGGATCGGCTCGGCGGGCACATCGTCCAAGGGCACGTCGATGGTGTCGGCGTCATCATCCGTCACAATTCGCGACCCGGCTTCATCGAGATCGAGGTTGAAGTAGATAAATCCTTGATGCGGTTTTTTGTGGAGAAGGGCAGCGTCTGCATCGACGGCGTGTCGCTGACCATCAACGGCCTCGGCCCGCGCAGCTTCCTCGTCGGCATCATCCCGCACACCGCCGAGGTCACCAAGCTGGGCCGATACGCCCCCGGGCAGCGGGTCAACATCGAGGTCGACGTGCTCGCCAAGCATGTCGACCGGCTTCTCGCCTGGAAAACAGGAGGATCGTCGTGAGCTTCGAAGTCATGCCGGCCACGCCCGAGCAGCGGGTGGAGGCGGCCATTGCCGACATCAAGGCGGGGAAGTTCGTCATTCTCGTCGACGACGAGGACCGCGAGAACGAGGGTGACCTCGTCATCGCCACCGAGAAGATCACCCCCGAGGCAATCAACTTCATGGCCACGCACGC
>VGRQ01000096.1 GCA_016875315.1 Deltaproteobacteria bacterium
CGTTCGCTGCCCGAGGTCCCGGTTTACCTCCCGATCGAGGCGCTTTCGCACCACATCGGAGTGTTTGGGCGAACGGGGTGTGGCAAGAGCAACCTCATGATGACGCTTCTCAACGGCGTCATGGAGCACAACCGGCGACAGATGGACGGCGGCAGGCGCGCGTCCGTATTCGCCATCGACCCCCACGACGAGTTCCGCTCGTGGCACGCGGCCACCGGTGGGGCCGACGGCGTGCGTGGCATCGTCCGGGGCTACGAGGAGGGGGAGCGGGCGGACCTGGTCGCTCCGTTCTACTACCTCTCGGCCCGGGACACCGTAGAGCCGCCCCTGGAGGTGCGCGTACGAATCTCGCGGGCGGATGTGTCGCCGGACGATCTCCTCGGCATCCTCGACTTCTCAGAACAGCAGGTGGGGTTCGCGCGGCAGATCTTCGGGCTGCACGGCGAACGCTGGATTTCACGCCTGTTCTCCGGTGAGCTGGACGCCGACGGAGAAGGTGGCGCTGAGTACCTCCCGGGCACGGTCGCGGCGGTGGAGCGTCGCCTCGGGTTCCTGGCGCACGGGCAGACGCGCCTCGTCACCCGATTCGACCCCGACCTCGGGCTTGCATACGAGTCCCTTCTGCCGGACATCCTCTGCGCCCTGGAGCGAGGCCGGGTCCTCGTCATCGACACCACGCTCCTCGGCGAACTTGAGCAGTTCCTCCTAAACACTGTCGTCGCGCGCGCACTCTTCGCCCTCCGGCGTGCCCTTCGACTCGCGGACTCTGACGAGCGACTCCGCACCGAGATCCTTGCGGTGTTCGGAGCGGATGACGAGGCGCGGCGTGTGGGGCAGCGGACCCTTGCCGATGCCCTGGTTGCGCGCCTGGACAGCGGCGAGCTCCCCTACTTGGCCGGTGCGCGCGTTCGCACGGTGGAGGAGCTTCCCGTCGTGCACATCCTGGTTGAGGAGGCCCCAAGCATTCTGAACCCGCAGCGGCTGCGGTTCGGGAGCGTGTTCCGGGACATCAGCAGGCAAGGTCGCAAGTTCGGCATCGGGCTCGGGGTGGTGAGCCAGCAGGTCTCGGAGATCGACAAGGGCATCTTGACCCAGCTCAACACGCAGCTGGCGATGGCGCTGGGGAACGCCGACGAACGGCGGGAAGCGGTGAGGACCGCTGCTTCGGATATCGGTGGCTTTGCGAGCGAACTCCAGGTGTTGGACCGGGGGCAGTTCGTCCTGTCGACAAGCCTGCGTGATGTCGCCCTTCCGGTTCAAGTGCCGGACTTCGACGAACGGAGGCAGCATGGCGGGTGAGCGTAAGGGGACAACCTATGAAGCGGTCTTCAAGATCGTGCTCGAGGAGCTGGTACGAGCCGGTGCCCTCAAGGGGACCGTCTTCTGGAACGAGACGCCGTCCGGGATGACCATCGAGCCGGACTTCACGGTCGGGACCAACAAGGACCGGCCGACGCATTTGTTCCTGATCACGCACAGCGGCGCAGCCGGCAACTCTCACATGAAGTTCTGGCGCAACATCGGTGAGCTCGCCGAGGCAAAGACCCGCCTAGCGACGATACCGTCCGTGTTCTCAGTGGCGTTTGACGGTGTGATCAAGGCTGACTTGAAGGCGCTCCAGTCCGCCGCGTTCGACGGTGAGCTCGTGGTCGGCGACCTGCCGGTCGGCAAGCGGCTGCGGGCGTGGGTGGACACTCACGCATCGAAGCTCCCGACGGACCAGGACGCGCGCGTCACGGCCATCAAGGCGGACCCGACGATGGCGCCGCTGATCAAGGACCTGGTAGCAAGGGTTCGAGCCATGGTAGGCACCCCACGCGACGACCTGGCGGCCCTTTGGAGCATGGAGCGCTCGCGAAAGGTCGGTCAGGCCCCCGCGGCCAGAGACACGTTTCTTCGTCGCGGGGTGGGCAAGCTTCTGCTCCTCGATGACATCGATCACGTGGATGGACAAGGCCGCTTCCAGGTGGGAACACCAACGTCCTTGGTGGATGCGCTGAAGACGATGGGGTTGGCGAGCAACAGCATCGCCGGCGTCCGCCTCTCCGACCCTCAGATGCTCTGGGCTCTCAAGAACCTGACGAGGGCAGACCTCAAAGTTCTCCACAAGAGTCGGGAGGTCCCTCGCGTGGCCGAGTGGATCGAGAGCCTGATGTCGCTGGCTGGTGTTCAGGCTCAGCTGAAGTACCTTGCAGAGCATTGGGCTGAACTCACCACCGCGAAGGGACTTCTGCGCCACCTTCAGGACTGCCATCGGGACCCACACGCCCTTTGCCCGAAGGCCGTTCCCGCTGGCCATCCGGTCGTGTGGCTCTTCCTCCTGGTGATGGAATGGGTGAAACTCGCCGGCGGGACGAGGACAGCGTTCGGCTTGGCCGTCCTCACTGGCGACCTTGAGAGGCTGGCCGAGGATGTTGCACACCAGCGTCGGGTGCGGACGGCTCTCGGGCGCGCGCCACATTGGAGGTCGGCGAACACCATCGACCGGGCCCTTCGAGACTGGCACAGCACCTCTACGGCATCGGGGCATGGCCTTTCAGACGACGACTTGGCGAGACTCGCTGACGCTCTCTCCATCCGCCTCCTGGAGTGCCGCCAGCCGGACCCCAAGGCCGATGCGGAGGAAGTTGTGAGCGCGGTCGTGCAGACTACGCTCGAGGCGAAACTCCTTACCTACCGTGGATTCTCCCCATTCGAAAGCATGCTTGCGTCCAGGCTGATGTCGTTGGGGAAGCCGCTGTCCACCGATAGCGTTCGGGCTTGCTTCGCCGAGGCCGCTGAAGCGCATGGGGCCGATCTGAATCCCCTGTCCGCTAGCACCACGGTTGCTCATGTGGGGAAGACGCTCGTCAACTGGCAGTCCGCCTCGGACGAAGGCCGGGATCACAAGAAGAAGGAGCTCTGTGGACGGGCCGTCGCGCTTCGCTACGAGTGGGACACCAAGGCAAAAACCTACCGTCGCCGAGCGAAGGTGGAGAAGCTCGTCCTGATCGTGGATGGCACGTGGCGGCAGAGCGACCTGGACGCGCTGGTGCGCGCGGGCTGGGATGAGGTCTACTACCCGGACGAGATGGACAAGCTCGTTCTCTCTTTGGTTTGAACCATGCTCTCGTTCTCCGATGTCGTTCGTGCCCTGACTGCCCCGGTGTTGCAACCGGATGGGACGACTCGTCCCTTCCGCCCAGCCCCCGACGCTCAACAGCGCCAGGCGGTGGAGGCCCCGGCCGCGGAGCCCCTCTTCATCGTCGCCGGCCCTGGCACCGGCAAGACCGCCAGCCTCACCCTCCGCATCCTCAAGCTCATCCTCGTCGATGGCATTCCGCCGCGCGGGATCCTCGCCACCACCTTCACGAAGAAGGCCGCTGAGGAGCTCCGCTCGCGCATCCTGGGCTGGGGCTTCCGTGTGCTCGAAGCACTTCGAGTCGACCCAGTCCTGAGCCCACAGCAGCGCGCGTTCGTCGCCGGCCTCGACATCAACCAGGTACTCACTGGTACGATCGACAGCTTGGCCGAACAACTCCTGCGCTTGCACCGCCCGCCGGGGACCCAACCGCCGATTCTGGTCGACGACTTCGTCAGCAAGACGATCATGCTCCGCGAGGGGCTGTTTGGCGGTGGTCGCTACCAGGACACCGACCTCGACGCGTTCCTGCTCGACATCCACGCGCCCAACGGCAGCCGTTTCGGCTACCACATCGGCGCAAAGGCCGCCCTGCTGCAACAACTCTGGGAGCGCCGCCACCAGGATCAGGTAGCCTGGAGCCAATTCGGCACCGCCGGCCCCGCTTCGCAGTTGCCCGGGCGACAGCATGTGATCGACGCCCACGCCGCCTACGCGGCGTCGCTGGGCAAGAAGCTGATGGTTGACTTCTCGACCCTCGAGCACGAACTTCTGCTCCGACTCCGGTCGGGGCAAATGGGAGAGTTCACCGATGAGCTCCGGGTCGTGCTGGTGGACGAGTACCAGGACACCAACCTGATGCAGGAGCAGATCTACTTCGAGTTGTCGAAGGCTTGCGGGGGTGCCCTGTGCGTGGTCGGCGACGACGACCAGAGCCTCTACAGGTTCCGTGGTGCTACGGTCGACCTGTTCCGCGACTTCGCCACTCGGTACCGGTCCGTCTTCGGCAAGGCCCCCCAGACGGTCTTCCTCACCAACAACTACCGCTCGACGAGCGAGATCACCTCGTTCGTCAACGGATACGCCACCCTCGATGCTGGCTACCAGTCCGTGCGGGTGGCCGGGAAACCGCCGCTCCAGGCCCCCATGAACCGCAAGGGCGTCCCCATCCTCGGCATGTTCCGCCCGAGCATCGATGATCTGGCTGCAGACCTGGCCCGATTTCTCCATGCGGTGTTTCATGGGAAGGGTCGTACCGTTCCTGGCGGGAGGATCGAGCGGGATGCGACCCGAGGAGCGATCGGCGACTGCGCCCTTTTGTGCTCCAGTCCGATGGAGCACGGCGCCTCCGGGAAGGAGCGGCTGCCGCTCCTTCTGCGGCAGGAATTGGAAAGCCTCAGCCCGCCAATCCGCGTGTTCAACCCGCGTGGAGAGGACCTGGCGACCGTGGCCATCTGCGAGATCTTTGGGGGGCTTCTTGCCGAGTGCCTCGACCCGGGTGGCGTCATCGAGGGCCAAACCTCGGGCATCCTGCGCGACCAGACCACGGGGCAGCACCGCGTGCTCTCGCGCTGGCGACAGCGGGGCATCGCCTTCGCCCAAGGCGCCAGCGCTCCCGCGGGGTTGCTGGCCTTCACCCAGGGATGGGCCAACCGCGCTCCCATTGGCCCGGGGCACGTGTGGCCCCCACGAGCAACAGCCATCGAGCTGATCTACGCGCTTGTCCACTTCCTTCCCGAGCTTCACGATGACCCCGAGGGTCAGGTGTACCTGGAGGCTTTCACGCGCCAGCTTCAGGCTGCGGCGCAGGTCGGGAAGTTTGGCGGCGTCGTCATCACCGACCCTGCCAACGCGGCGCTCTCGGACGCATCGGTCAAAGAGCTGCTCCGCGACTTTCTTGCTCCACTCGCCGATGGCCTCGTAGACGTCGACGAGGAGCTGATTGGCAGCTTCCCCCGTGACCGGCTGTCCATCCTTTCGATCCACCAGAGCAAGGGGCTCGAGTTTCCGCTGACCATCGTGGACGTGGGCTCCGACTTTAAGGACAAGCGGGCGCCCCAGTTCAAGCGCTTCCCAAAGGAGGGCGGCCCACCCCACCGTCTCGAGGACCTGATGCGCGTCCACTCGCCGCTGGGAGTCCCCAAGCGCCCCCAGGTACACCGAGCCTTTGACGACCTCTTTCGGCAATACTTCGTCGCGTTCAGCCGCCCCCAGGACGTGTTGCTGCTCGTCGGCGTCGACCCGACGGCGCCGAGTGGGCGCGTTGAGAATGTCGCTACCGGCTGGGACCGGACGGGCGCCAAGCGGTGGGCCGGCGCGAACTGCCCCATCGTCATGATCTGAACGGAGTCGCCCATGTCGCTGTCGGTCCGCCCGAAGGTCTACTCGCTCCCGTCCTACAGCCTCACCGGAGACTTGCTGGGTTTCCTGCGTTGCGGACTCCAGTATCGCTATACCCGCATCGGGAAGCTCCCGGCCTCGCGTCCGGTTCAACAGTGGTTTGGTGAGTTCATTCACGGCGTCCTGGAGGAGGCGTTCCGGCGTTACCACGAGTCCGTGAGAAAGGGCGTGCCGTCCCTTCCGCCCTGGCCTGTCAGCGAGCTCGACGACATTCGCAAGCTGATCAAGGACCGGCTCGCGGCGCGCGGTCTTCGGGCCTGGGCGCCGGACCTTGAGCAGCTCGGCGATGACCGCGCCGCGGCGGCCGTCCAGGAGTTGGGTCCGCTTCTGTTTCCGCTCATCCACCGCGCGGAGGTCAGGGTCACTGGCGCGCGGTTGTTGCCTCCGATCGCCAGCCACCTCCAGTTCCGCGAGGCCGACCGGTATGAGATGGTGGGCGTGGTCGACGTGGTCACCCACGTGCAGCTCGCGACCCCCGGCTTGGCGGGCAACCCCATCGTGAAGGGTGTCCGAGCCGCGCTCGGCGGCAACGTCCCGCCTGAGTTCGAGCTCATCATCGACTACAAGGGTATGCGCCGTCCGCCAGTGGCGAAGGCCACGGCGAAGCACAGCCTTTGGACCCAATACGAGTGGCAGCTCCAGACCTACGGTGGCCTCCGGCAGAAGCAGGCGGACGCCCTCCAAGTGGTCGCCGGCGTCCTGCTGTACGTCAACGAACTGCACCCCACGCGTTCGGACCTGAAGCTGCTCAAGGACGAGATTGTGACCGGCACCACCGACGTTGCGCCGGTTCCGGGCTCGCCGGACGACATCGCGATTCGCGCGTGGCGCAGCAGCCAACCGCTCCCGCAGCTCACTCTCGGGTACCGACTGGCCCGTGCACTCCGGATCGTTCCGATCTCGGCGGCTTCGGTCCAACAGGCAGAGCTTGCTTTCGACGCCGTCGTGAAGGACATCGAGACCTGCCGCGGGCGCGAAGAGTACGGCACGTCGTTGCTCAATGCGTGGGATCGAAACCCGAGCGAGGAGAGCACATGTGTCGTCTGCGACTCGCGCACGTACTGCCCGGACTACCAGACGAACTACGCCGCTCAACAAGGCGAACTCACTCCGCGCCTGCCGGCGAAGAAGATCTGACGGGCTCCGCGAGCCACACGCGGGGAGCAAGTCCAACGGTCGCCCGTGAGGCCAACGCGAGGTTGGACAGCGCGAGTCGCAGCCTCTCGGGCGGCGCCATGTCGGTCACAACGGTGCCGTCCCCGCCCCAGGAGATCCCGCTGGCCGCCAGCTTCACGTAGGAGCTCGAGTCGACGGACTGCACGCCGCGCTCGAAGAGCGACCGGACGGTCGCGGGGTTCCCCAGTCCGAAGACGTGCAGCGGCGAGGATGGAAGCTCCTCGCGCACGGCGTCGACGATCGCGAACACGTCGTCGAGCTTGCGAGCCCGGGGCACCAGACCGCCAATCGCCACACCGTCGAAGCCAAGATCGGCGTACGCCCGCGCGCACCGCCTTGCGCTTTCGGCGTCCCACGCCTGCACGCATCCATAGAGGCGAAGGTCGGCACGACGGCGGTTGCTCGCAGCCCATCGGGCGTTGGCGATCGTCAGCCCTAGGCGTCGCTCCGCCTCGTTCGGCTCGGTTCCGGGAGGGATCGGGAAGTCGAGCGTGAACGCGACGTCAGCGTGCTGCTCCTGAAAGTCGAGCACCGACATCGGCGTGAGCGTCTCCATCACGCCCTCTGAAGGGTGCACGTCAAGCACGCCGAGGTCGTGTTCCTCGCGGACGACGGAGGTTTGGAAGATCGCCGCGAAGCCCCCGGAGTCCACGAACAACGGGAGCCGCGGCGGCGCCGTCATCTGGCGCGCGTAGTGCAGGCTCACCATGACGCCGCGAGCTAGCCGTGGCAGGTAGGGTCGCACGAGGTCGTCGAGCGGGTACTTCTTCCCGAAGGTGGTGACGGGGAGGTAGGCCGGGAACGGGACGACTCCCCTTCGGGTCACGAGCTGAACCGGGGGGCTCATGCGGAGGCCCTCACGGACTGATCGAACCAGAGCGTCTGCAGGTCGAGGGCCTCGGGTGCCCGCACCCGGCGGAGCTCGTCGGCGAGCCGCGTCACCTCCGGCTCTCGGGTAGCAAGACGCACGGACAGCACGTGCTTGCAGACCTTACCCTTGGCGAAGTCGGGACAGTCGCACCGCGGCGTCCCAGCCACGAGCTCGACCCGATGGGGATCCGAGCCGCCCGTGACGGCCCATCCGTCTCCGCGCGCGCTCACCCGCAGGTCGAGGGCGCGGCGAAGCCGGTAGGGGTCGACGGAGACGGGCCAGGTCGACGCGATCGGCTGCAGCTGGGGCCCGGTCTCGCGGAAGCACCACGCGGCGCGCTCGGGCACCTTTGCCACCGCTTCGGCGATCAGCCGCTCGGCACGGCTGGCGCTGACGCCTCGGACTGCGGCGACCGCGCCAAGTTCGGCGCCGGCGAGCTCCTCGATGTCGGTGACGCCGGCGGCGCGCAGGCCCCGCGCGAGCGTGGGTCCGACACCGCTAAGCAGGGTGAGCGTCACTACCTCCTCATCGAGCCCGGCCTGAACCATCGTGACGAGGGCGCGAAGGCGCTCCCGGAGGGCGGGCTCCTCGGGGATGGGCTCCGGCGCGGCCTCGTCGTCCTTCGGGGCGGCGATCGCCTGGGCAGCGGAGAGGATGCGCTCCAGGCTTTCGCACAAGCGCCCGATCTCGAAGGGATAGGTCGCCGTGGCCTCTGCCACCTCATCGGCGTCGCCAACCCGGGTCCATCTCCTCGCGCACGTCGCCATCTTGATGACGGTCAGGAGCGCCCGGCCGCTTCGACCCAGGGTGGCGCGTGCTCGATCGAGGTCGCGCAGGAGCCAGGAGCGTTCGCTGCCGAGAAGCGCCGCGAGCTCATCCAGCTCCTCGAAGTCCACCGTGAGCGGGGGCTCCGCGTCCACCGTCGCGCACGCAAGGAGCAGCAGGTCGAAGAACGACCAGCGGTCGACGTCCGGCTGGCAAAGACCGCGGGCCAGCGTGAGCACGGTGTCGGGCGCCAGCATCTGGCGCACCGCGATGCGTCCGAGTCGCGTGGCCACCAGCATGTGTGAGGCGCCGGCCTCATCAGCCTTCGTGGCCAACATCCCCGCGTCGAGCATCGTCGCGACGCTCTTGGAGACGCTCGGTAGGCGCCCCTGGAACCCGGCGAGGCTCGCGCCCAGCGCCCGCTGGAGCTGTGGCACCGTCCGACAGAGGCCCGTCGCGACCTCGGCGACGACCTGTTCCGCGAGCGCCGCGGGAGCCGCGAGGCTGGAGCGAATCGGCTCGAAGTTCGGGGTCAGGTAGCGCTCGGCCTCACGCGACCATGCGGGGGAGAGAAGCACCACCTCCCCGCGATCGTCCTGCCCCGGTCGCCCCGCTCGGCCACCACGTTGCCACGCGGACCACACCGGGAGAGGGCGATAGTCCGCGCCGTCGAAGGCCTGCAGATCGTAGAGCACGACCTGACGCACGGGCAGGTTGACGCCCATCTCGAGCGTGCCCGTGGCCACCATGGCGTTGAGCGAGCCGCCGCGGAACGCGGCCTCGACCGTGCGGCGGGTGGGCGCATCTAGCCCGGCGTGGTGATGCGCCGCGCGCAGACCGCCTTCCCGGAGAACGCTGGCGAGTTGCTCGGCACGCCGGCGGCTCTGCACGAACACGAGGCTGCGGCCCCCATCGGCCACGCAGCCCCGTACGGCGCCGAGCGCCGCCTCCGGCTTGTCCTGCGCCCGCTTGTACCGGGCCACCCGCCAGGAAAGCGGGATCGGCCGCCAGTCCGAGGCGTACTCGACCCCCTCCAGCCAGTCCGCGAGCTCCTCGCGGTTTCCCAGCGTCGCCGAGAGGGCAAGGATCCGCGTCAGTGGGTTCAACCTTCGGAATCGGCCGAGCGCGCCCTCCAGCCGAGGCCCACGTGACGGATCCGCGAGGAGGTGGAACTCGTCCACGATGAGGAGCTCAACGTCGGGGATCCAGTCCCAGTGGGTCCGCCACCACCGGGTGCACGCATCGAGGCGCTCCGGCGTCATGATCAGCACGCGCGCCTTGTTGTAGGGGATCTCCGGCTCCGTGCCTGCGGTCGTCCCGGCGTACGCCCCTACCGGATACTTCCCGAAGCGGCTCCTCCACCGCTGGAGGAGCTCGTCGGCCTGCGCCCGCAAGGGCGTGAGGTAGACGGCGCGGAGGCCTCGAGCGAGCACCTCGTCGATCGCCTTCTCAGCCAGCCACGTCTTCCCCGTCCCCGTCGGCATCTGGAGCACGCAGTGAAACCCGCAGGACAAAAGGCCCCGACGCACGACCTCGAGCTGGGCGGGGTTGAGGCTGGGGGTCTGCACGTTGCCTCCGATGCTCCGAGTATAGCTCATCACGCCTACGAATCAACATCACTGTATGCGTTGTCATGCGGTAGCGCATATTTTTCATGGAGTTATTATGCAAAGTGAGGCCGATAGCCACGGCCTCGTGAGTGAGAACGTGCGCTACCTCCTGTGGAAAGACCCCACGATCGGGGCTGAACATCGCGAACGATGGGCCGAAATTCTCGCGGCGAGGACCGGCCTGTCGATCCACGACGCGGAGACGATCCTCGAGGGCTCCCGCGAGCCTGCGGAGGAGGAGATCGCGCTCATCGAGACCGCCTTCGGCTTCACCGCCCGCGATGGCGGCCTCCGCTACCCGCTTCCGACGCACGAGCATGTGCTTGTCGAGAACGTCAACTACCTGCTCGGCACCCTGGAGTCTGGGGCGAAGACGCGTCTTGCAGACAAGCTCGGCATCGCGAAGACGACCATCTCGCGCTGGAAGAGGGGCAGCGAGCCGCGGTCGGCCACGCTGAGGGCCCTCGTGAGCGAGTTCGGGCTGGAACGCACCGTGGATCTCGCCAAGGACAAGATCTACCTGTCCTTCCGGCCGGTCACGATCCAGAAGCGGCGTGAACGCCTGAAGCGGCTCATCGACGGCATCGACGGTGACAAGCTGGAGAAGGTCATCGCCGCCGTGGAGCTGATGGTCAGGGACTCGTGAACCGCCTCTCCATCGGCACCCTCGGCGATGACGGGGGCCGGGCGCAGCAGTCGACGTCGAGGTTCGGCCTTCCGGACCCGTGGCACAACCTGCTCCAGGAGCTGGCCCCACGCGGCCTTCGTCCGGTACAGCAGCGCCTCGTCGCCGAAGGGCACCTCCTGACGAGCCGTCGGAACCTCGTCGTCATTGCCCCTACGAACGGGGGCAAGAGCCTCGTCGGTGACTTGATCGTTCTGGCGGAGCTCGCCAAGGGCCGCCGGGCGGTCGTGGTGGAGCCCCTGCGGGCACTCGCGCAACAGCGCGCGGCGGAGCTCAAGGGGCTGGCTGCGCACGCGTCCCCGGGGATTCTCCCAAGGCCGCCCCGGGTCAAGCTCACGACCGGCGATTACCGCCTGGAGCACGAGGATCTGGCGTCACCACCACCCGGGCGCGGGGAGATCGTGGTCGCTACGCCCGAGCGTGTCGACGCGATCACGCGCCACGCCGCAGGACAGGAATGGCTGCGGACGGTCGGGGCGGTAGTCATCGACGAGGCCCATCTGGTCTCCGACCCCAGACGCGGACCGACGCTCGAGATGGTCGTCGCGCGCTTCAAGACCCTCGCCACTCCACCGCGGATAGTACTGCTCTCGGCGACGGTTGGAGAGCCCGAACGGCTCCAGGCGTGGCTCGCGCCGGCCGACCTCCTCGTCGAACACCGGCGTCTCCCCCCGCTCGAGCTCGAAGTTTGGCACCTCGAAGCGGGGGACGATCCCGACGCCCTGCTTCAGCAGGAGCTCGGAGAGGTGTTGGCGACCCCAGAGGCTGCCGCCCTCGTCTTCGTCTATCGCCGTGCGGACGCCGAGGTCTTGGCGAAGAAGCTGGCAGCGTCGGGCCCGCCACGGCCCCGCGAAGTCGCAGCGTTTCACTCTGGCCTCTCGGCGGCGCAGCGAGAGCGGACTCGAGAGGCGTTTGCGAACGGGACCGCGCGGGTCCTCGTCACCACGACGGCCCTTGCGCTCGGCCTCAACCTGCCGGCCTCCCACGTCTACATCCGCGATTCCTGGTTCCCCGGGCATGGCGCGCTCGCCACGGACCAGCTCCTCCAGATGGCGGGCCGCGCCGGGCGCGGTGATCGAGCAGGCCGGGCTGCGGTCCTCGTTCGCGGCCCTCGAGGAGGCGACGCCGAGGCCCTGGCTGTGGCGCTCCGGGGAGGCCTCCTTCCGCCCATCCGCTCGGCCTTCGCGGTTCCGGTGCAGCGTTGGGCGAAGCAGGTGGCCGCCGAGAGCAAGGCACCGGCGTGCGTAGCCGCGCTCCTCGCCCAGGGCGG
>VGRQ01000097.1 GCA_016875315.1 Deltaproteobacteria bacterium
TCTCTCGGCGTGCAGTACCCCCTACGTGGCCCCGCCCGACCCGGTGCTGGCGGCCGACGCGCGCGACGGGGAGGCCGACACGGCGGGCCTGATCGACGTTGGCGACAACGACTCGGCCGATGCCGACGGCGACAGCGGCGAGCCCACCGGGCGCGATCCCGCATCGCCCCCCTGCGCCACCTGGGGCAGCCCGGAGCAAACCGGTACCGTGGCCGACAGCGACCTCAACGAGATCAGTGGCGTGGCCGTGTCGCGGCTCAACGAGGGCGTGCTCTGGGTGATGGAAGACCACGCCGCCCCCAACCAGGTGACCGCCCTGGATGCGCTGGGCAACCGCCTCGGGACGGTCACCCTCGACGGCGTGACCAACAACGACTGGGAAGACCTCGCGGTGGGCAACTGCGGGGAAACCACCTGCGTCTTCGTCGGCGAGATCGGCGACAACGACCACGATCGCCCCTGGCACGGGGTGTATCGCTTCGAGGAGCCCGTGGTCCCGGCCGAGGGCGGGCTCGATCTCACCGTCACTGCCGAGCTGTTCGAGTATACCTACCCCGACGGCGCTTACGACGCCGAGTCGATGGCGGTTACCCCGGAAGGCCTGCCGGTGATCTTCACCAAGGAATACGATACCGACCAGTCCACGGCGTACTCCTTCCCTTATCTCGACAGTTCCGCCTCGGTCGTGCTCGAACGCCGGGGCCGCTTCTACACCGGCAGCGGCAGCGAGGGCGGGGCGGCGGCCGCCACCGGCGCCGACCTCTGGCCCGACGGCTCCCGCCTGATCCTCCGCACCTACGGGCACGTGTGGGAGTACACCCTGTCCGACGACGGCCTCGACGACCTGGAAGACGCGGCCCGCCTGGAGCTGCAGGCCCCGAGCGAGCGGCAGGGCGAGTCGGTGGCCTACGACAGCGTGGAGCGCCGCTACGTGACCATCAGCGAAGACGTCAACCCGCCGGTGTGGGCCACGAGCTGCGTGGACTAGCGCCGCAGCACGAGTTGTAGCCCCACGTCGGGCAGGGCGCGGTCGGGCGAGATCGCTGAGCTGAGGATCGCCGCAGAGCAGCCGTCGTCGTAGCCGAGGCGGAGGCTCGCGCCCTCCACCGCCACCGGCGCGAGCGCCCAGGGATCGGCCTCTTCCGCGGCGAGATCCAGGGTGAACCCCGCGCCCGCCACGAGGCGACCGGCCTTCACGTAGACGTCGCCCCAGCCGAGCCAGGCCTCGCCCGCGTGGAGGAAGCCCACCCCGCCGCCCAGGTCGCCGCTGCCGCGCAGTTCGACGGACTGCCGGTCGAGGGCGGCATCGCCCCGGAGCGACAGCCGCTCGCCGGCGAGATCGAGGCTCAGCTCCGGGGCCAGCGCCCCGGCGTTGTCGACCGGCGCGGCGACGGCGAGGCCAGCCACGGTGTTGCCCGCCACCGCCTGGGCCCTCAACGCCGGTCCGGCCGCGTAGGCGAGGCCCTCGCTCTCCAATCGCGCCACGGCGCCGGGCCAGAACAACAGGCGTCTCTGGCCAAACTCAGCCCACATCGGTAGCTCGGCCCGCGCGAGGGCCACGCCCTCGGCGGCCAGTTCGCCCTCCGTCCAGCGCGTGCTCCCGGTCGCGACCGCCTCGGCGTGGACCAGTCCCCAGGTGTAGGAGGCCCGCGCGTCGATGCCGGCCGCGCCGAAGGGGACCGCGTCGTCGACGGCGCCCGCGAGCCCACCCTCCACCCAGGGCGCCACCGCCTCGCCACCTCTCGCCCACTCGGGTCGGAATCGTGCCGTCGCGAGCGTCCCCCGGCTCCCATCGTCGGGCACCCAGCCCTCCACGCGCAGGGCACGGGCCTGCGCCACCGCCCGGCTCTCCCGGTAGGCCACTCCCCGGTCGACGTAGGCCAGGGCGTAGTCCTCGGCGTAGGCCGCGTCGCCCAGCACCGTCGCCTCCCAGCCAGCACGGTCGCCGAGCCCGGTGCCGCTCGCGCGATCGGCCCGGCCGGTCCAGTCCCCCGCGAACCCGCCCTCGCTCGCGATCGCGCCCCGCGCGCGGCCGTCGATCCCGTCGTAGCCCAGCTCGCCCTGGGCCTTCACCGGGCCCTCCACGCCCAGTTCTCCGCGCAGGCCGCGGTCTTGCCGGAAGGCCGGGCCGCCCTCGAACCAGTAGTCCCCGAGGCCCGCGCGCCCGTGCCAGCGCGCCGACACGCCGGGCTCGCCGTAGCCAAGCTCCGGGAGCAAGAGCCGGAAACGCCGCGGGTCGAGCAACACCGGCCAGTAGGGCACCGGCACCAGCGGCACGCGGAACACCTCGATGGCCCCGCCCCGGATCACCGCCACCTCGGCGTCGATCGGCGCCACCCGCGCGGCGCGAAAGCTCAGCATCGGCGGCTCGCCATCGGCACACCGACAGGGCTCGAGGCGCACGCTCTCCACCTCGCCCTCGCGCGTGGCCACGCGGATCGTCCCGCGTTCGAAGCGGATCGTCGCGCCGCCGTGAAACCAGGTGGCCCCCTCGAGCTCCACCTGCTGCGCCGTCCCCGCCGCGCGCTCGGCCACGATGGTGTCGCCACCGAGCTGGATGCGCACGTTCCCCTCGGCGCTGAAGCGCCCCGCGCTCCACTCGAGGCGGTCGGCGCGCAGCTCCAGCACCGTCGCGCTCGCGGCCGCCACCTCCGCGGCCTCCGCGCCCGTCATCCGACCTCGGCGCCGAGCAAGCTCCTCACCGCGCCCACGAGGTAGAGCGACCCGGCCACGATCACCAGGTCGCGCCCGTTGCGGCAGGCCGGGAGCGCGCTGGCGAGGGGGCCGGCAGGGCTGACCGGCACCGCGAGGCCCTCCAGCTCGGCGGCCACCGACCACGGGGTGCGCGCCCTCGGGTGCTCGCACGCGGTGGTGTACACGCGGTCGACCTGCGGGGCGAGGGCGGTGGCCACGCCGCGCACGTCCTTGTCGGTGCCGCTGCCCAGCAACAGGGTGCGCTTGCGGTCGCGAGGGAGTCGCGACAGGTAGGCGGCAAGGGTATTGGCGCCGTCGGGGTTGTGGGCACCGTCGACGAGCAAGTCGGGCGCGAGCCACTCGAGCCGTCCCGGGTTGCGGGCGCGGGCCAGTCCCTCCCGGAGCGCGTCTTCCGACACCTCCATCCCCGACACCTCGAGCGTGCGCAGCGCCACGGCGGCGTTGAGCACCTGGTGGTCGCCCACCAGCCCGAGCACGAGCCCCCCGATCTCGCGACGACCCCGGTAACGGAAGCTGCCCGACGCGCCAAAGGCCTCGTAGTCCTCGCCGAAAACGGAGATCGGCGCGCCGCGCTCGGCGGCGATGGTGCGAATCACCTGGAGCGCCTCGGCAGGAACCGGCCCCACCACGATGGGCACCCCGGGCTTGATGATGCCGCCCTTCTCGCCGGCGATCGCCGCGTGGTCGCGACCCAGCTCGTCGCAGTGATCGAGCCCGATGCTGGCGATGGCGGTGGCCACCGGCGTACACACGTTGGTGGCGTCGAGGCGACCACCCATGCCCACCTCGAACACGCCGACGTCGACCGCGCGATCGGCGAAGTGCTGGAAGGCGCAGGCCACGGTGAACTCGAAGTAGGTGAGTGGGAAGGGCTCGTCGGGAGGCAAGGCCACCCGGGCCCAGAGCGCGCGCGCGGCGTCGAGGCGAGCGACGAGCGCGTCGAGGTCGGCGTCGCTCACCGGCCGCCCGTTGACGATCACCCGCTCGTTGACCACCTGGAGGTGCGGCGAGGTGTGCAAACCCACGCGCTGGCCCTGCGCCCCGAGGATGGCGGCCAACATCCGGCAGGCGCTGCCCTTGCCGTTGGTGCCGCCCACGTGCAGGATCGGGTAACGATGGTCGGGACCGCCCAGGTGGTCGAGGAAGGCGCGCATCCGCGAGAGACCGAGCCGCACGCCGGCACCGGCGAGCTGGTCGAGGACGGAAGCGGTGGACACGGGGCCGCCGCTCAGCGCCGGGGGACGAGGTGGCGACAGAGCCGGGCGAGCGCGTCTTTCAGCTCGTCGCGCGGCACGATGAGATCGACCATGCCGTGCTCGAGCAGGTACTCGCTGGTCTGGAATCCCTCGGGCAACTCCTGGCGGATCGTCTCGCGGATCACCCGGGCGCCGGCGAAGCCGATGAGCGCGTGGGGCTCGGCCACGATCACGTCGCCCAGCATCGCGAAGCTCGCGGCCACGCCGCCGGTGGTGGGGTCGGCCAGCACGCTGATGTAGGGCATGCGGGCCTCGTCGCGCAGGCGCGCGAGGGCGGCGCAGGTCTTGGCCATCTGCATCAGCGACAGGATCCCCTCCTGCATGCGGGCCCCGCCGGAGGCGCTGATGACGATCGCCGGGCGTTTCTTGTCGGCGGCGCGCTCGAACTGCCGGGTGACGAGCTCGCCTACCACCGAGCCCATCGAGCCGCCCATGAAACGGAAGTCGAAGGTGCCGATCTCCACGGGTACGCCGTGAAGGGTGGCCGAGCCGGCGATGTAGGCGTCGAGCTCGCCCTGGGCGCGCTGGGTGGCGGCCAGCCGCGAACTGTAGGACTTGCTATCGGCGAATTCGAGGGGATCGAGCGGCGCCACGAAGCGATCGTGGCGCTCGAAGCTGCCCTCGTCGCACAGCATCTCGAGGCGGGCGCGACTGTCCCACCGGTGGTGGTGGCGGCAGTGGGGACACACCGCCAGCTGCTCCATCAGCGCCGGGCGGAAGAGGATCTGCTCGCAGCCGGGGCAGCGAACCCAGAGGTCCTTGCGTGCCGGCGCGGTGCGGGGCTCGGCCTGGATGGGCGCGGGGGCCTGCTCGAACCAGCGGGGACTGTCCTTCGGCTCCGACATGGCGCGCGCTTAGCCCGGCGGCGGTGAACTTGTGGCGAGCGACCAGGCCTCGCCGTGCCAGGCGTGGCGCAGCGCGCGGATCCTCGCCGGGTCGCGCCCGTAGGCCACGCGGTTGGTGAGGAGCACGGCCACCACGCCCAGTGAAGGTGAGAACCACGCGCTGGTGCCGGTGAAACCGGTGTGCCCCAGGGCATCGGCGGGCGGGCGGGGCCCGGCGCTCGACAGCTCGCCGGAGGGCGTGTCCCACCCGAGCGCGTGCGAGCCCACGCCGCGCGCGTGGATGCTCGAGGCGAGTGCCACCTCGCCGTCGATCCAGCGCGCCACCTGCCTCGCGACGGCCTCGGCGGTGCCGAAGAGCCCGGCGTGCGCCGCAACGCCGCCCATGGAGCGGGCGTTCTCGTCGTTGACCACGCCGTCGGGGCCCTCGCCGGTGGGCTCGGCCGCCGGGTGTCCCCAGCTGAGGCCCGGGGCCGACCAGAGCTGGTCGATGCGGGCGCCGCCCACCGCCTCGATCGCCGCGCCGAGGGCGATGAACCCGAGGTCGGAGTAGGCGTGCCGCGCGCCCGGCGGGGTGACGAGGGGCTCGCGGAGCGCGTGGGCGACGATGTCGGCGCGCGCCGGGACACCCGGGAGCTTCCACAGTTCCTTCCACCACAGGTAGCCGGCGCTGTGCTGGAGCAAGTGCCGCGCGGTGACGCCGGGCGGCCAGAGGGGGTGTCGCGCGTCGAGGGGAAGCCGCCCCTCGCCGGCGAACCGGAGCGCAACTTCAGTGGTGCAAAGCACCTTCGTCAACGAGGCGAGGTCGTAGACGCGCGCTGGGTTCCAGAGGAAGCGCACCTCGCCGCCCACCATCACGCAGGCCGACAACGAGGGCGCCACCACCCCCTCGGCCTCCTGGAGCAGCCGAGCGATCACGCGGGCTCGACGGCGAGGACGCTGGCGTGGAGCCGCGCGCGCGTGCCGAGGGGGACAGCGAGGTTGCGACGGCCGTGCCCCACCGGCAGATCGGCGAGGATGGGAACCCCCAGGGGGCCGAGGATGTCGAGGAGCACGTCGTCGACCGTCCACGCGGCATCGGCCGGGGGGCGCGCGTCGAGGAAGTCGCCCAGCACGAAGCCGACCGCGCCGTCGAAGACACCAGCGTCGCGACACTGCACGAGGAGGCGATCGAGCTTGTAGGGCGGCTCGCCCAGATCTTCCAGGAGCACGATCTTGCCGTGCGCATCGAGCTGGTAGGGCGTGCCGCAGAGCGAGGCGAGGATGCAGAGGTTGCCGCCGCAGAGCGGGCCCTCGGCGCGCCCGGGGACGAGTGGCCGTCCCGCGAAGCGCACCGGCTCCCCCGCGAGCACCGCGCGGATCGCGAGGCGGCTCTCCTCGTCGTGGTAGCCATCGAGCGCGTGCAGCACCGGCCCGTGGATCGCCGGTCGTCCCCTCGCCGCCAGCCCGTTGAGCAGCGAGGTGGCGTCGGAGAAGCCGATGAAAGGCACCGGCGCCAGCGACGCCCACTGGATGCGCGGCATGAGTCGCGACAGGCCGTACCCGCCGCGGGCCGCCCACACCGCGTCGAAGCGCCCGGAGAATGCCTCGTGCAGGTCGCGGAGGCGCTCGTCGTCGGCGCCGGCCAGGTAGCGGCACTCGGCACGCGCGTGGGGCAGCTCCACGAGGTCGAAGCCCCAGGACCGCGCGAGGGCGATGCCGCGGTCGAGCCGATCGGGGTCGGAGATCCCCGAGGGCGACACGACAGCGATGCGCGCACCGGCAGCCAGCACGGCCGCGCATATATTCCGCTCGTGCTCCTGTTCCTCGGCTGCTACGCGCCCCCGCCCTACATGCACCCCGCGCCCGCGGAGGTCTTGATGAGCGACGTCTTGTCGGGGGTCGAGGCCGCCGAGCCCGAGATCCCGGCGGAGGTCGAGGCGCCCGCCGACGAGCCCGTCGCCGCGACCGCCAGCGCCTTCGACGACGCCGAGGTCGAGCCCTACAAGGCCTTCACGGTCAAGACGCCGCTGTCGATCGTCGACGAGGCGGGGCAGCCGGTGGCCGTGCTCGGCAAGCCGGGGGTGGAGGTGACGGTGCTGTCGGAAGCGGCCCTGCGCGTGAAGGTACGTTGCGACGGGTGCGACCCGGTCGTCACCGGCTACCTCCAGCGCGACGCGGTGCAGCGATGAGGATCGCCCCGGTGGAGGGCAATCGCCAGCGCCTCGACGGCGGCGCGATGTACGGCAACGCGCCCCGGGCCCTCTGGGCGCGCTGGTCGCCGCCCGACGAGCAGAACCGCATCACGTTGGCGTGCCGCGCCATGCTGGTGGACGACGGCCGTCGCCGGGTGCTCTGCGAGGCCGGCATCGGCACCTTCTTCGCCCCCGAGCAGCGCGAGCGCTTCGGTGTCACAGAGTCGCGACACGTCTTGCTTGACTCGCTGGCTGAGCTCGGGCTGAGGCACGACGACATCGACGCCGTCGTCCTCAGCCACCTGCACTTCGACCACGCCGGCGGGCTGCTCTCGGCGCACGAGGAGGGCGCGCGACTGTTGTTTCCGAGGGCCCGTTTCATCGTGGGCGCCCGCGCCTGGGCGCGCGCGCAAGACCCGCATCCTCGCGACCGCGCCAGCTTCATCCCGGAGCTCAACCGGCAGCTAGAAGAGAGTGGCCGCCTCGAGATCGTCGACGGCGAGCGGTCACCGTGGCTTGGCAGCGCGTGGCGCTTCCACCTCTCGGACGGGCACACGCCGGGGCTCCTCCTGGCCGAGGTCGCGAGCGACGACGGACCGGTGCTCTTCGCCGCCGACCTCATCCCGGGAAGGCCCTGGGTCCACGTGCCGATCACCATGGGCTACGACCGCTTCCCGGAGCAGCTGGTCGACGAGAAGGCGCGCCTGCTCCCCGACCTGCACGCGCGCGGCGCCCGCCTCTTCTTCACGCACGACCCCGGCGCGGCGCTGGCTGCGGTGAAGCGAGACGAGAAGGGCAGGTACTTCGCATAGGCTGGCGACATTTTGACAGGGTGGCGATACACTCCGCTGCGGAGACACTCCATGCGCTGTTTTGCCCTCATCAGTCCCCTCCTGGTTCTCGCCGCTTGCGGTGGCGGCACGGCCACTGCCCCCTGCGGCGACGGCTTCGGCCGCGCCGACGACGGCAACTGCTACCTCCTCGACATGGGCGAGGACGACACCGGCGACCCCGACGCCGACGCCGATACCGACTCGGATTCCGACTCGGATTCCGACTCCGACACCGATACCGACACCGACACCGACACCGGTCCCCCCGACAGCGGCGACACCGGCCAGCCGCCCGACACCGGCGACACCGGCGAGCCGCCCGACACCGGCGACACCGGCGAGCCCCCCGACACCGGCGACACCGGCGAGCCGCCCGACACCGGCGACACCGGCGAGCCCCCCGACTCGGGCGACACCGGCGCCGCGATGATCACGATGACTCTCGAGGGCACCATGACCTTCAACCAGGTGCCGAGCAGCTCGGCGGCCTGCTTGATGGGCGCCTACACCGGCCCCGACCCCACCAGCTCCTCGCCGCTGGGCGTCACCGTGGTCACCTGTCCCTCGGCGGCCGAGACGCCCACCTCCTTCAGCACCAGCCTGTCGATCAGCGACAGCAGCGCGATCGAGATGTACGTCATCCTCGCCGTCGACGATGGCGGCAGCATCACCGACACGCTCGACAGCACCTCGCCGCACCCCGTGAGCGACGGCGGCAGCGTGACCGGCCTCGAGTTCGACGTCGAGCTCCCGTAGCGCCGCGCGTTGGCCGGGGCCTCGTTCATCGCGGGGCTCGGCTCGCAGTGGATCCTCGGGGGCAGCGGCGCGGCCTACGAGACCACGCTGGCCGAGCGCTTCGCGCTCGTGGGCCACGCCGGGCGGGTGGCTACGCTCGGCGTGGAGCTGCGGCACGCGCGCCCCGGCCTCGCCGAGGGCGGCGCGCTGTTCTACGACGACGGCAGCGGCCCAGGCATCGCGAGCGCGGGCAGCGGCTACCGCGACGAGCTCTACCTGGGCCTGAGCCTGGGCCTGTCCTTCGACGCCCGCGCCCGCCTCCCGCCGAGCCGACCCCGGCTGGAGTTCAGGCCGTTGCTTGGCTTCACCGCCGGGGCGTTGATCACCGACACCCAGCTGAGCCTGCCCGGCTTCGACGGGCCCACCGCCTACCGTGGCCGCAGCGTCGACCCGCAGGTGGGCGTGGGCACCGGCGTGGAGCTGCGCTTCGCCGAGTGGCTCTCGCTCTCGCCCCGGCTCGACGCGGCGGTAACCGTCGCGAGCGACGAGCACGAGCTGGTGGCCGGCGAGCGATGGGGCGTGGAGTGGCGCCTCGTACCGGCGGTCGACCTCGGCGTGCGGTTCTGAGGGCGCGGGGCTAACGGTCGCGGCATGGCCTCACCCTGGCGCGTGATCGCCGAGGGCCTCGGCACCCGGGTGGACGAGGACCTGCTGCCGGCGATGTACGCCGCGGCGAGCGTGTCGACGTCGCAGGTGCGCGACGAGCTGCGCCGCGCCGGGCTGGCCTTCGTCGACGAGGAGGCGGGGCTCGCGCCCGAGCCGGACGAGCTGCGCCGCGCTGTCGATCACGTCGTCAGGAGCGCCCAGATCAGGGCCGGCGCGATGGGCGCGGTCACTGGGCTCGCGGGGGCGGCGGCGATGCCGCCGGAGTTGGTAGCGGCGATGGTCAACACCCTGCGCCTGGGCCAGCGGCTCGCGGTGGTCCACGGCTTCGACCCGGAAACCGACCACGGCAAGATCGTCCTCACGCGCGCCCTCGCCGCCGCGCTCGGCGTCGAGCTGCCCGACTCGACTCGAGTGGCGACGAGGGTGTCGGAGCTGCCGGTGCTGGTGCGCTCGGCAGCGCCGGGCTCGTCGGGCGCGGTGCAGTGGGCGGCTCGCTACGTGGTGGATCGCTCGGTGGGCTCGGCGGCGGCGCGAGTGGTGCGGCTCGTGCCGGGGCTCGGGGCCGGCATCGCGGCGGTGAGCGCCTGGCGCCGCCAGAAGCAGGTGGCGGCGCGGATGTGCGCCGTGTTCCACCGCGCCATGGACACCCTGAGCTTCGACATCGAGGGCGAGCAAGACGCGATCGAGGTGCGTTGAGGAGGTGCGTTGAGTCTGGCGCCGCTCGATCCGATCCCCGAGGCATGCTCCTCGCCCAGGCTCGCGACCTCGCCGAGCTGATGGGGTTCATCCCCCTCAGCGTGTTTGCCGCCTTCACCACCGCCGCCGCGTTCAGCGGCACGATGAAAGCGGCGGAGTGGCTCCTCGATCGCGTGGCGGAGCCCGCCAAGGTCGCCTAGCTCGTGCTAACAATGAGCGCCTGGAGAGCCTTCCATGCGCATTGTCTCTTTCCTGGCCCTCGCCCTGGCCTGCACCCCCGCCGACGACGACAAGGACACCAGCGGCACGCTCGAGGCCGACAGCGGCGACCCGGCCTGCGAGGGCACCCCACCCGACATCACCGGCTTCTCGGTGGGCGAGGGCGACATCTACACCGACGAGAACGGCAACGAATACCCCACGCTGGTGATGGTGGTGGAGTTCGAAGACGTCGACGGCGACGCGCACATCCTCTCGGCCAAGCTGTGGTGGGACAGCACCGTCGACGGCTCGATCGACGGCGCCGCGGAGCCCGATGCCGTGCTCGACGAGTCGGCCATGATCAGCGGTGGCGAGGTGGTGGAGGAGTGCGAGGGCGAGGGCGGCACGCTGAACATCAGCATCCCCGTCTCGGCCGCCGACTTCATGTACAGCACCCAGTACGACTTCGGCGTGACCGTCATCGACGCCAACGGCTACGAGTCGGAGATGGCGGTGGCCACCGCCACGACGCCCGCGGACTTGTAGCGCTGGGTTAGCCCGCGGCGCATGAAACGCGACCGGTACCGCGACGCGGGGGTAGACATCGACGCGGGCGACGAGGTGGTCGACCGCATCGGCAAGCACGTGCGCAGCACCTACCGCGACGGCGTGGTGGGCGACATCGGTGGCTTCGGCGGCTTCTTCCGCGTGCCGGATCGCTACCGGGAGCCCCTCCTGGTGGCCGGCACCGACGGCGTGGGCACCAAGCTCCTGCTGGCGCAACGGCTCGGCGACCACTCGGGCATCGGCATCGACCTCGTGGCGATGTGCGCCAACGACGTGGCGGTCTGCGGCGCCGAGCCCCTGTTCTTCCTCGACTACTTCGCCACCGGCAAGCTCGATCCCAGCGAGGCCGAGGCGGTGATCGCCAGCATCGCCGAGGGGTGTCGACAGGCGGGCTGCGCGCTCATCGGTGGAGAAACCGCCGAGATGCCGGGCATGTACGCGCCGCGCCACTACGACCTCGCGGGCTTCTGCGTGGGCGTGGTGGAGCGCTCGGCGGTGCTCGACGGTCGCGACATCCAAGCGGGCGACAAGCTCGTCGGCCTGCCCTCGAGCGGCGTACACAGCAACGGCTACTCGCTGGTGCGCCATCTCCTCGACAAGCTGCCGATGGATCGCGACGACTGGGGCCTCGGCGCGCCGCTCGGCGAGGTGCTGCTCCGTCCCACGCGCATCTACGTGAGAGAACTACTGGCCTTGCGCCAACAGTTTGGCCTTCTCGGCGCCGTTCACATCACCGGCGGCGGTTTCACCGGCAATGTCCCGCGGGTGCTGCCGCGCGGCCTCGGCGCGGTGATGCACAAGGGAAGCTGGCCCGAGCTGCCGATCTTCGCGCTGCTGCGCGCCCAGGGCGAGTTGTCCGACGAGGAGATGTACCGCACCTTCAACTGCGGGCTCGGCATGGTGCTGGTGGTGCGTCCCGGCGAAGCCGAGGCGCTCGCCGGCGTTGCCGGTGGCTTCGTGGTGGGCGAGGTCGTCGCCGACGAGGGCGGCGAGGCCCGGGTCGTGTAGGTGAGCAACCTCGCCCGCGTGGGCGTGCTGGTGTCGGGGCGCGGGTCGAACCTGCAGGCCCTGCTCGACGCCGCCGCCGACCCCTGGTTTCCCGCCGACATCGTGCAGGTGGTGTCGAACGTGCCCGGCGCCTACGCGCTGGAGCGCGCCGCGCTGGCCGGTGTCGCGGCCAGCACGGTGGTGTCGAAGGGCCTCCACCAGC
>VGRQ01000098.1 GCA_016875315.1 Deltaproteobacteria bacterium
GAGCGCGTCGACACACTCGCCGTGGTCGCCGAATCGGAGCACCTCCACCGGGGGACCGTTTCGCGTCGTGGCCGGCGGCGCCTCGTCTTCCGCGCCGGCGCCGAGCACCGCCCGGGCGAAGGTCGCGATCTGGGCCGTGGAACGGTAGGAGATCTTCAGGGTGGAGAGCTCGGTGCTGTCGATGCCGATGCCGGCGAGCAGATCCTGCCAGCGCAGCGAGCCGCCGTTCTCCATGATGTGTTGCTGGGTGTCGCCCGACAGCGTGAGGCAGCGGTTCTTGTCACACGCGCCGATGAGCACCCCGATCTCCATCGGGGAGAAGTCCTGCACCTCGTCCACCGCCACGTGGCTGTACCGGACCTGTCCCCCGTCCTTGGCCTTGAGCGGCCCCACGCGGAGCTGCCAGGCCCGCAGCAGGATGGCGTCGTCCTCCTCGTCGAGCCAGGGCTGGGCCTGCCGGTCGCCCTCGGCCCTCGCGGCGAGCTGGCCCTGTTGCTGCCGCGCCCAGGCCACCGCGATCTGCACGTCCTCGGGATTCACCCCGGGCAGGCGAGACAGGATGGCGGTGTCGGACACCAGTTGTTTCCAGTCTTCCACCGCGCCGCTGCCGCTGTTGGGCGCGTTGCGCCGGGCCACGAGGCGCTCCAGCTCGCGCGGCAGTCCCGGGTGCAGCTTGATGCGCGACACGGCGCTGGGCGTGTTGGCGTTCTCGGGTCCGGGCAGCTGGGGGAAGTGACGCTTCACCAGCAGTCGCGACCAGTCGTTCCAGGTCACCACGCTGACGCCCTTCACCCCGAGCGAGGGCAGCACCTTCGACACGTAGTCGCGCAGCGCCTTGCCCCACACCACCACCAGCATCTTGTGAGGGGCAAACCGATTGTTGTTCTGGTAGGCGAGCCAGGCGATGCGGTGCAGGGCCACCGTGGTCTTGCCGCTACCGGCGCCGCCCCGGATGATGACCGGCCCGCTGTCGGCGCGGCTGATGAGCTGGAACTGCGAGGGGTCGATGAGCGCGGCGATGTCGGGCAGGTGCTTGTCGGCCCGCAGCGCCTGCCCGGTGCTGAACTTGCCGGTGTGCTGGCCGGACTTGCTCTCCGGCCGGGGGGCGAGCTTGGGCACGGTCACCGTCACCTCGTGCCAGCCCTCGCCCTCGCGCAGGTAGCTGCCCTGGGGGGCGCTCACGCGCTCGAGTTCGGCGTTCTTGATGCCCACCGTCCGCCGGGCGAGGAGCTTGCCCTCCACCACGCGCGGACCGATGTCCTCCTCGTACTCCTCCCCCTCCTGGTAGCGGTAGTACACGCGGCTGATGGGGGCGTGGCGCCAGTCGATGATGCGCAGCCCGTCGTCGAGGCAGGTGGCCTTGCCGAGCATGACGTCGAAGCTGCGCCCCTCGGAGTACACGCGCATGTGCGCGAAGTAGGGGCTCTGCGGGTCGGGTCGCTCGGCGGGGCGGCCCTTGCGGAGCTGCTCCAGGAGGCGCACGAGGTGGTCGTACTGCTGCTCGTAGGCGCTCTTGTCGTCGCTCTTGCCGTGGCGGATCTCCTCCTGGATGTGCTGCAACTCGGCCACGATCTCGGCCTCGGAGGCGTAGGTGCGCCCCGCGTTCCGGCCGAGCCGATCACGAACATCGGCGAGCAAATCCAACTCTTCGGCCACGATCGGGGGTGGGTTTGGCATAACCCCGCGTGCTAACGTGCCGGGATACCGCGCCGCCATGCCGCGGTGGAGTCGTCGCCTCGAACGCTGGTTGCGCGGGCCGCCGAGGGTGGTCTTCCACCCGGAGTATCGGCTCCCCTTGCCCTCGTTCGCCGCGCGCACCGGGATGGACCCTCGCCGCGCCGAGGAGGCGCTCGACGCGCTGGTGGAGCTCGGCGTGCTCGGCGAGGACGACGCGCTGGTGCCCGAGAGCGCGGCCTGGGCCGACCTCGCGCGCGTACACGACCCGGCGTGGCTGGAGGCGCTGACCCAGCCCGCAGGACCCGCGGCGGTCTTCGCCGTCGATCCCTGGGAGGTGGGCGATGGCGTGGTGGACAGCGTCCGCCGTGCCTGCGGGGGCACGCTGCTCGCGGCGCGCGCCGCCGTGGCGGCCCGGGCGGCGGTGCTCAACCTCGCCGGGGGCTTCCACCACGCGCGCCGCGATCGCGGCGTGGCCTACTGCGCCATCAACGACGTGGCGGTGGCGGTGGCGGCGCTCCGGGCCGAGGGCTTCGCGGGCGAGGTGGCGGTGCTCGACTTCGACGCCCACCCGCCCGACGGCATCGCCGACTGCCTCGGCGACAGCGCGTGGATCGGCTCGGTGTCGGGTGATCGCTGGCCCGCGCCGCCCGGCGTGGTGGAGGTGGCGGTGCCCGCCGGCTGCGACGACGCCCGCTACCTCCGCGCCGTGGAGCAGGTATTGTCGCGACGTCCCCACGCAGACCTGTGCATCGTGATCGCCGGTGGCGACGTGCGCGAGGGCGACAAGCACGGTGGCCTCGCGGTGAGCGAGGCGGGCGCGCGGCAGCGCGACATGCTGGTGGCCGAGAGCCTCGCGGGCGTGCCCAGCGCCTGGCTGCCCGCCGGGGGTTACCGCGAGGACAGCTGGCGACTGCTCGCGGGCACGGCGCTGGTCCTCGCTGGCCACGGCGACGTGGACATCCCCACGCACCTCGACCCGGTCCGGGCCCGCTTCCGTCGCGTGGGCAGGGGACTGCGACTCGACGAGCTGGGTGGCGAACTCGATCTCACCGCCTCCGACCTCGACGACCTGCTCTCGGGGCGGCCGCCCGCCGAGCCGCGCCTGCTGGGCGCCTACTCGGCGGCCGGGGTGGAGCTGGCCCTGGATCGCTACGGGCTCCTGGAGCCGGTGCGCCGGCTCGGCTACGCCGGGCTGCGGGTGGAGCTTGCCCCGGTGGAACTGGGCGACCGTTTCCGGGTGTACGGCTGGGCGCGCGGCGCGGAATACCTGCTGGCGGAGTCGGTGCTGGCGCGCGAGGTGGCCGACGGGGAGGCCTGGATCTTCGTGCACTGGCTCACGCTTCGCCACCCGCTCGGTGCCTTCCCCGCCGGGAAGTCGCCGCTGCCGGGACAGGAGGTGCCGGGGCTCGGGCTCGCGCGCGAGGCCTTCGAGTTGCACCGCCGCATCGCCGAGCGCCTCGGCTGCGCCGGCGTGCGCATGCGGCCCATGTACCTTCACGTGGCCTACGCGGTGCGCGAGCGCATGCGCTTCATCGACCCGCAAGAACAGGCGGAGTTCGAGCGTATTCTTGATACATATCGGGATGTATCACTACCAGAACTGTCGCGACAAGCAGCGGCAGGAGAGCTGCGTCTCGATGGCCAGCCGTGGCGGTGGCGAGCGGGGGTGATGCAGGAGCGGGTGGGCGCCGGGGGCTAGTCGCCCCACCAGTACGCGAGCGGCACCTCGGCGAGAGGGAAGGGCTCGGCCACCATCAGCTCGTCGTCGCCCCAGGTGCCCTTCAAGACGTACTCGCCGTCGCGCAGTTGGAGGGTTTCCACCACGCGGGCGTCGGGGTCGACAAACCACAACCACTCGACGCCCCAGCGGGCGTACATCCTTCGCTTGGCCCCGCGATCGTGGCGGGCCGTGCGGGGGGAGATGATCTCCATCACCCAGTCGGGTGGGATCTCGACCGAGGCCGTGTCGGGCAGGCGGGGCAGGCGGTCGCGACGCCAGCCAGCAAGGTCGGGGACGGCCACCTCGGTGCCCCAGCGCACCTCGGGCTCTATGAGCAGGATCCATCCGCCGGGGCCGTCGCGGCGGCTGCCGCCCCCTCCGCTGGCGCCATCGTAGCCGTCGAGGGTCGCGCTCCCGCGTCTAGCTGCGGCCGAGTGCCTCGGTCGGGGCCTCGGCATCGCGACCAGTTCGCCGTCGACGATCTCGCCCACCACGTCGTCGGGCAGAGCGAGCAAGTCGTCGTAGGTGGCGGGCTTGACTCTGGGCGCGGCCATGGCACCAGTGTAGCGCGGCGCAGGCTAGGCAGGGGCGTGGACGACCGCCCGGTGGCCATCGACCTCTTTGCCGGTGCCGGTGGGATGAGCCTTGGCTTCGAGCAGGCGGGGTTTCGCGTGGCCGCTGCCGTGGAGCTCGACCCGGTGCACGCCGCCGTGCACGCGTTCAACTTCCCGGGGACATGCGTGCTCCCCCGCTCCGTGGCGGGTCTCTCCGCCGCCGAGATCCGCGCCCTGGCGGGGCTAGGCAACGCGCCCGTGGACTGCGTGTTCGGGGGACCGCCGTGCCAGGGCTTCTCGATGATGGGACAGCGTGCCATGGACGATCCGCGCAACGGGCTGGTTCGCGAGTTCGTCCGGCTGGTGGTGGAACTCGGCGCGCGGCGTTTCGTGTTCGAGAACGTGAAGGGACTGGCGCAGGGGACACACCGGGCGTTTCTCGACGAGCTGGTGTCGAGCTTCCAGTCGCACGGCTACCAGGTCCGGTTGCCCTGGCGGCTGGTCGACGCGGTGGATCTCGGGGTGCCGCAGCGGCGGGAGCGGGTGATCCTCCTCGGCGCGCGGGATGGGGAGTCGCTCCCGGCCTACCCGCTCGCCCAGGGGCGCACGGAGGTAATCCCGAGCGCCGCCGCGATCGGCGACCTCCCGGACTGCGAGCGATTCGAGGAACTCTCGAGCGGCGACCGGGTCCGGGCGACACTGGGGGCGCCGTCACCGTACGCGGCGACGCTTCGCCACGATCCCCTGCGGGACTGGGACGAGCGGTGGATGAGCAACTCGGGACGCAGCCGTCACGCGGTGGTCTCGCGGGCGCGCTTCCACGACACCGCGCCCGGCGCCGTGGAGCCGGTGTCCCGCTTCTTCAAGCTCCACCCCGGTCGCCCCTGCAACACGCTGCGCGCGGGCACCGACGGGGCGCGCGGCGCCTTCACCTCGCCTCGGCCGATCCACTACGCCTTCGATCGCTGCGTGACCGTGCGCGAGATGGCGCGGTTGCACGGCTACCCCGACTGGTTCCGCTTTCACGTGACCACGTGGCACGGCGCGCGCGAGGTGGGGAACTCCGTGCCGCCGCCCATGGCGCGGGCGATCGCCGCCGAGGTGGCGCGGAGCATCGGCTATGTGCCGGGCGTGCCGCGGCGCCTGCCCCTGGGCGACCCCGCGCTCCTGTCGCTGGATCGACTTGGAGCGGCACGGTTTTTCGGCGTGGAGGCGCTGGCTTGGCGGCGGGTGCCCCGCGGTGCCGGGGGGTTCAGCTAGGAGGGGAAAGGACGAGCCGCGCGGAAAGCTGCTGCGCGGCGATCTGCCATCCCGGGGCATCGAACCCAAGCTCAATGGCGGTGCCGACGAGGCGGTCGGCGGCCGCGTGCAGGCGTTTCTCCACCCCGGTGAAGTTGCCCAGTGCCAGCGCGATGGGAACAATCGCGGCCAAGTCGAGAAAGGCGTCACGCACCTCGGGGGGCGTGCTCGCAGGTTCGAGGTCCACGTGGAGTCGCACGTCGTAACCGGCGGCAACACGGTGCGCGCCGCCTGCGTGGTGCACCCACTCGACCCCGGCGCGGCAGGCGTAGGCATACAGCCACTCGGCCTCGGTCTCGCGTGCCCACGCGGTGTCGAACAGGACCTTCCCGTCGTCGCCGTAGACGGCATGCGCGTCACCGTGGCCGTAGAACGCGAGACCCCGTCGCGACGCGGGGGGGACAAGGCCTTGCTGCCAGTTCTTCCGCTCCACCGCTTCTCGCCACGTTGCCACGCTCACCCCCACGGCCCCGAGTCGAGCGGCGACGCCCTCGGCGATCCAGCTCGACACGCGCAGGGGCTCGGCGTGGGCTGGCTCTGGGTGGCGCGTGGGGGCGACGAGCAGCGCCGCCGTGCTCACGCCGGGGCCTTGGCGCGCACGCGCACGAGGCGTACCGCCGCGCCAACGACGTCGCGACAGAACTCCACGGCGATATCATCGTCGGCTTGGAGCAGTTGCATCATCTCGCTGGCGGCAACTGGCGAGCCGTCTGGCCGGTGGGCGACGGTGTCGCCCGCGTCGAGGTATCGGAGTGCGTCGGCCAGCGCGTGCTTGGCAGGCCCCGGTTCCCATAGGTGATCGCGATCGATGGAGGCGAGGTCGCTCCGAGGCTCGACCGTCGTGGCGCCGCTCTCCCGCGCCACGTGCCAGTAGCCGTTCGGATCGAGATCGAAGAGGTTGCTGTGGGTGGCGACGAAGAGCTGGTCGACCATGCCCTCCGCTTGCAGCTTCACGAGGAGCTGCCGCAGCGCGCGACCGCTGGTGGGGGCGTGGAGGTGCGCCTCGGGCTCCTCGAGGGTGACACAGCAGGCGGGCTCGAGCGCAATGCTGGCGACGATGTAGAACACCTGCTGGGTGCCGAGCCCCGCGAGATCGATGGAGATCGCGCCACCGCCCGGCATGCGCGCCTGCACGTCCACCTCGCCCGAGGCTCGCCGAACCGGGTCGAAACGAGGGAGGGAGAGCGGCGGCTGGGCCAGCACATCGCGGAGCCGGGCGAAGCGGTCGCGCACCTCGGGGTGCTCGTGCTGGTGGGCGGCGGCGAAGGCGCCCTTGAGATCGCCCGACGCCAGCATTCCGACGACGTCGCCCGTGCCTCGAGCCGCCGTGTTCGGCGCCCCGAAGGCTCGAAGGTCTGACACGGCGCGGAAGGGCCGCGGGCGCGACACCTGCGCGAGGAAGATGAGTAGCTGTCGCTGCACCGCGATGAGACGATCGTGCTTCGCTCGCTGGTCGGCCACGGCGGCGAGCGGCCACCACGACGGGATCGCCGAGTCCTCCCGCCGGAGCAGCGCCCGCAAGTCGACCTCGCACTCGCCGTCGCCCGAGGCGAAGCGGGAGATGTGCGCCAACACCGCGCCGCTGGGGCTCAAGTCGGCGGTGACCTCGATGCTGAGATCGAGGACCGGCACGCGGTCGAGCACCAACAGCGGTCGCTGCTCGTCACCCCGCAGTTTGAACCCGATCACGCACGCCGCGTCGCCACCCACGGTGAAGTCGGACGCGAACAACGAGCTCGCCAGGGCCACGGGTTCAGGTCGCGTGTCACCGCCGATCCGGCAGATCTCCGCCAGCACGTCGAACCCGGCGCGAATGGCGGCCAGGATGTTCGACTTCCCCGCCCCGTTTTGCCCGTACAGCACGACGAACGGGCCGAGGTTGTCCAGGGTCGCGTCGACCACGCTGCGAAAGCCCCGGATGTGGCAGTGCTCGATCAACACGACCGTAGTCTACCGCGTCAGCTCGGCCCCCGGCACCTTGTCACCACTTGTCACGCCGCCGCCCCGTGATTAGCTCATCGCCCAGCGCGGACAACCCCTGTCCGGCAAGGAGAGCTCCGATGAACATCACCCCTTCCGCCTACGTTTCCGCGGTCGTGTGTGTCGTCGCTGGGCTCGGCGACCAGCCTCGCGTCGCCGCGTAGCTAGCCCCCGCTCGCTTCCCCTCTCCGAGCCAACCGTTCTTCGCGCTCGCGCGCCTGAGCCGTCCCACCGGACGTGCCGAGGTATTCCATGTTGTTCAGTCCTGACTCTCGTCTCTGGATCCGGAAGGTCATGTCGCTGGCCTGGCCGGTCATGCTCTCGATGGTGTCGTACTCGGCGATGTCGGCGGCCGACGCCATCTTCGTCGGGCGGCTCGGCACCGTGTCGCTCGGCGCCATCGGCCTGGCGGTCACCACCACCTGGCTGTTCCTCGCCTTGCCTCACGGGCTGGTGCGCGGTATCCGCGTGGCCACCTCGCAGGCGGTGGGCGGTGAACGGATGGCCACGGCCGACGCGCTCGGCTGGCAGGCGATCTGGCTGTCACTCGGCGCGGGCGCGCTCGTGGGCGCCGCCTCGCAGCTTGGCCACGGCGTGTTCTCGCTGCTCGGCGCCACCCCCGAGGTGGCGGAAGAAGCCTGGAAATACTTCTCGATCCGTGGCTTGTTCGCGCCGGTGGCACTGCTCGAATTGTCGCTCACCGCGTGGTTCGAGGGGCGCGGCGACACCCGCACCCCGATGCGGGCCAACGTGTCGGCCAACCTGCTCAACATCGCCCTTTGCGCCTCGCTGGTGCCGATCTTCGGCATCGCGGGTGCCGCGTGGGCGGGGGTGATCTCGCTGGGCTTCGCCTCGCTCTGGCTCTTTGCCCGGGCGTGGCCGATCCTCCGCGGGTCGAGCATCCGGCCGAGGCGCGCCCTGCTCGCCCTGTCGTCGCGCTTCGGGATGCCCATCGGCGTGCAGCGGCTGCTCGACATCGTGGCCTGGACGGTGCTCACCGGCGTGCTCGCCGGTCTCGGCGACGCGCAGCTCGCGGCCCACGTGCTGGCGATCCGCGTGCTCATGGTCAGCTTCTTGCCGGGCATGGCCATCGCCGAGGCGACGGGCGTGCTGGTGGGACAGTCCGTGGGCGCGCGGCAGCCGGAGGAGGCGCGGCGGGCGTGGAAGGCGGGGTCGATCGCGGCCACGGCGGTGATGTCGCTCGGCGCGGTGGCCTTCGTGGCCATGCCCGACCTGCTCATGGCGCCGTTCCACGTGGAACCGTCGGTGGCGAGCATCGCGCGGCACCTGATCTGGGTGGCGGCGGCCTTCCAGCTGCTCGACGCCCTGGCCACGGTGACGTACTTCGCGCTCGACGGCGCGGGCGACACCCGGTTCACCCTGTGGGCGTCGATCCTGATGTCCTGGGGCGTGAAACTCCCGCTCGGCGTCGCGCTCGCCACCCTCACCGGTCTCGGCGCGGTGGGCGCGTGGCTCGGCCTCACCGCCGAGATCGCGGCCCTGCTGGTGCTGCTCGCGTGGCGGTGGCGATCCGGACGCTGGTACACGGCGGCGCGTGCCTGATGGCGGTGGGCGGCCTCGCGTTCGCGCGCGGGGTCGCCCGCACGCTGCGGCGCTGGGCCTGCGCGATCGACGGCTGAGCCTAGCTCTCCGCGCGCAGGGCCAGCTCGAAACTGGTGCGACCTGGCCGAGACTCCACGCGCGCGTGGCCGCCGTGGGCCTCGGCCACCGCCTTCACCAGCGCGAGGCCGAGACCGGTGCCACCCCGGGCGCGGTCGGTGGTGAAGAAGCGCTCGAACAGCCGCGGCAGGTGGGCGGGGTCGATGCCGGGGCCGTCGTCGATCACCCGGAAGCCGGCGAGAGGCGGCGCGTGGAACACCTCGATCCGCACCCCCGATCCCCCGTACTTCCTGGCGTTCTCCACGAGGTTGGCGAGCGCGGTCTCGACCTGCTCGCGGGCACCGACAAGTTTTACATTTTCGCCTGATAGTGCAATATTTGCATACCTTTGGGCGACATCCCGCGCGAGCGCGAGGGCGTCGATGGTCTCGCGGGCGCCGCCCTCCTCGGCGCGGGCGAGGCGGAGCAGGCCGCCTACCAGTCGCGACAGGCGGTCGAGGTCGCCGAGGGCGTTGTCGAGGAAGCGGGCGCGCTGCTCGGCGGGCATCGCCTCGTCGTCGCGGAGGAGCTCGATCGTCCCCCGCAGCGACGACACCGGCGTCTTGAACTCGTGCGACACGTTGCCGGCAAACTCGCTGATGTAGGCGAGGCGGGCGCGGAGTCGTGCCGCCATCGCCTCCATCGCGTCGGCGAGGGCGGCCGTCTCGCTGATGCGGCTGTCGCGCGCGTCGGCGCTGGTGCCGTCGTCGGCGAGCTGGCCGGCGGCGAAGCGCTCGCTGGCGCGGCCAAGGGACCGGAGCGATCGGCTGGCGTAGTGCCCGGCCAGCAAGGCGAGCACGGCGGTGGACAGCACCGCGAGGAGCGCCCCCAGCCAGAGCCTCGGCGCCATCTGCCAGAAGGCCTGGAACTCCTCGCGCGGCGTGCGCGAGAGGATCACCGCGCCCAGCACCTCGCCGTCGCGGGTGATGGGGACAGCCACGAACACGCGCACGTCGGCGTGGCGCGACTGCGACGAGAGCCCGCGTCCGCGCAGCCCGACCGCCCCTGGGCGCGGCTTGATGGCGAGGCCCTGGCTCCCCTCCAGGGCGGCGCGGATCTCGGCGTCGTCGGAGAGATCCTCGCCCACCCCGTCGCCGCTGCTGGCCACCACCACGCCCGCGTCGTCGGTGATGCGGATGCCCGAGAGCGTCTGCTGCTTGGCGGCCGCGAGCATCTCGTTCATGCGCTGCGGCTTGCCCATGCGCTCGGCGGCCACCATCGCGATGAGCGCGCCCTGGTGCTCGAGGTCTTCCTTGGTCTGGTTGACGAGGTCCCACGCGAGGGCGCCGGTGCCGAGCAGGGCGGCCACCGGCATCGCGAACACCAGCGCGTAGGAGCCGAGCAACCAGAGCTGGAGCGGCAGGCGTGGCAGGGGGAGGCGCATGGTGACTCTCGGCGGATAACCCTGCCCGCGCGAGGGCTACCCCCCCGTGACGTACACGAACGCGAGGCACATCTCGTCGGTGGTGTTCTCGCCAAAGTAGGTGGTCTCGTCGCGGCCGGTGGTGTCGAAGACGCAGGTGATCTCGGCGGTGGAGCCCGCGTTCACGCTCACCGGCTCGGTGTAGAGGTACATGCCCTGCCAGTGGAAGTTCCAGTCGGGAACGTCAATCATGCAGGTTTCTTCGCCTGCTTCTTCCACGGTGAGCTGGATGGACTGGCCGAGCTCGTGCATGTGAGGGAGCACGCCCCACACGAGGATGTCCTGGTTGACGGGAACCGCGTAGCTGTCGGTGACCGCGTCCAGGCCGGGCGGGAGTTCCAGGTCGGTGTTGTTGATGCGCGCCAACACGGCGGGCTGGTCGACCTCGTCTTCCACGGTGATCGCCACCTCGGTGTGGTCGGGGCCGGTGCCGTTGGCGGTGTTGTAGTGCAGCTGGAGGATGAGGGGGCGTCCGCCCGCGATGGGCAGGCCGGTACCGGCCGGGTACTCGGTGGCGCCGCCGCCGGGTGCCCAGGCCACCAGGGGGTCGGCGCTCACCCCCGCGCCACCGAAACACTGGTAACCAAGCTCGGTATCTTGCGCGTCGAGGGCCTCGGCGTCGGCCACCGCCTCGTCGTTGTCGGGGTGGTAGATGAGCACGTGGTGGACCACCTGGGGGTTGCCGGGGCGCACCTCGTAGGCGGTGAAGTAGGCGTCGGTGGCCGAGGGGGAATCGACGAGGAAACACCGGTAGCTGTCGCTCGCCGCCTCGGATGGCGTGTAGTCGTCGCCGTCCCAGGTGACGATCGCGTCTTCGCGCGCCAGCCTGGGTGGATCGGTGGGGTCGAGATCGGCGCTGCCCCCCTCCGGGGCGCCCTGCTCGGCCCAGGCGGCGATGGTGGCGATCTGCTCGTCGGAGAGCGAGCGATCGTGGTCGAAGCTCTGGCAGTCGCCGCAGGAGGACGGGGGCCAGGGCGGCATGCGCTTGGCGGTGACCGCGCCGGCCATGGCGGTGGCCATCGGCGAGGCGGCGCCGTAGCTGTCGAGCGCGAAGGGCGCGATGCCGCCGTCGACGTGGCAGCTGGTACACTTCTCCATCACGATGGGACCGACATCGTCGGCCCAGGTGACCTCGCCCTCGATGGTGACCGCCTCGTCGGCGTTGTCGCACGTGGGCTCGTAGACGAACTCCTCCGTGACACCGGGCGGGTTCTTGTCCTTGCAGGCGACGACGAAGAAGACGAGGGGGAGGAACTTCATGTGGCTTCGACCCGCGAGCGCCGGGGGACAGCAAAGGTAATGTCGGGCAGCTAGCCGGCGTCGCCGAGTCGGTAACCCAGCCCGTGTACCGTCTCGATGGGATCGATGCCCGTCTCCCGTAGCTTGGCGCGGATCCGTCGCACGTGGCTGTCGAGGGTGCGCTCGGCGAGGTGGTAGCCGTCGCCGTAGGCCCGGTCGGTGAGCTCGTCGCGGGTAAACGCGCGGCCCGGTCGCGACATGAGCACGCGGAGCAGCGAGAACTCGGTGACGGTGAGG
>VGRQ01000099.1 GCA_016875315.1 Deltaproteobacteria bacterium
CGACGGCGATGATCCCGATGCGCCAGGCCGCATCGAGCCGGGTGTAGGCGAACGGCGGCAGGATGGCCCGCGCGGAGAGCCCGGCGCCCACCGCCAGCGCCGCCGCCGCGCACAGCTTCAGGATGTCGCGACCCACGGCCTCGCCCTCGCGGACCTCCCGGTCGAGCTTGGCGTACAGCGAAACCACGTACACGGTGATGGCCAGGCTCGACGCCAGCGCCAGGCCGAGCGCCCCCAGCCGCTCGAAGGCGAGCGCGTAAACGGGGAGCGACAGCAGGAGCACCGCCGTGCCCCAGAGGGTTGGCACCCAGGTGCGCTCGCGGGCGTAGAAGCCCCGCGCCACCAGCGTCTGGAGCGTCCACGGTCCCAGCGCCAGTGAGAATGCCGCGAGGCAGGCCGCGAGTTCGTCGAGGCGCTCCGGCGGGATCCGCGCGGCGGAGTACACCAGCGTGCCGGCCTCGGCACCGGCCGCCGACAGCACCACCTGGGCCCCGAGCGCCAGCACGAGGGCACGGAGCAGGGCCGTGCGCAAGAGCGCCCAGGCCTCGGCGCGCCGCCCCTGCGCGTACAGCCGCGACAGCTCCGGGTAGGCCGCCATGCCCATGGCAAAGCCGAAAACCCCGATCGGCACGCGCATCAGGGCCTTGGCATAGCTGAGCGTCGCCACATCCCCGGGGCTGCCGGCCGCGAAGTGGGTCCAGGCGAAGTCGTCGAGGCCCACCAGGGAGAAGGCGAGCATGATCGGCAGCGCACCGCGCAAGTAGGCGAGGAAGTCAGGGTGGCGCAGGTCGAGCAGCGGCATCCACCTCAAGCCGGCGCGCCGCGCCGCCCACAGCGGCAAGAGGAAGGGACCGAGAAAGCTCCCCGCGAGCACCCCCCAGGCGAAGCCCTCCGCATCGCCACCCACCCAGCCACCGACGATGATCGCGAGGTTGTAGACGAGCGGGGCGAGGGCAGGCACGGCGTGCTGGTCGCGCGAGAGGAGGGCGGCGCCGAGCAGCCCGCTCAGGAGGTGGAAGACCTGGGCGGGGAGCACGACCCGGCTCAAGAACACCAGTTGCGCCTGCGCAGCGGCGTCGAAGCCGGGGAAGAACCACGCGCACAGCCACGGCATCGCGACGAGCAGGGCCGGGACGAGGATCGCCGCCAGGAGCACGATGAAGTTGGCCACGCGGGAGTAGGCCCGCCACGCGCGCTCCTCGTCGCCCTCCGCGAAGAATCGCGTGAACATCGGAATGAACACGATGGAGAGCGCGCCACCGCTGACGACGTAGGTCAGCAGGTCGGGAATGCGGAAAGCCGCCGCGTACACGTCGGCCTCGATGCCCACGCCCAGCGTCTGTCCCAGCACCGCGTCGCGGACGAGGCCGAGCGCCCGCGAGAGCATCAGCGCCACGGTCCACACCAGCGCGGCGACCGTCAGCTTGCGAGACACGCTGCCGCTTATCCTCGCCCGGCCGGGCATGGCGGCCCCGCCCCCGGGGCGCTAAGCGGCGCCGCCACGGAGTTCCCCACATGATGTACCTCGTCACCCTCGAGCTCAACGCTCGCCCCGCCGACCAGTACGGCGACCTCGAGAAGGCCATCAAGGCGCTCGGCAACTGGTCCAACCGCATGCGTGGCGTGTGGATGGTCGAGACGCGCTTCACCGCGCAGCAAATCCGCGACTTGCTCAAGCCCAGCATCGTCGCTGGGCAGGACCGCCTCTTCGTGTCGCGGATGACCACCTCGTGGGCCGGCACCGGGATGGGCGATGGTTTCCAGGAGTGGATGAACCGTCGCAACTTCAACGCGCCCGCGAAGTAGCGTTGGCGGCGCAAACACCCGCGCTGCGGCCGGCTCCAGCTAGAGCCGGCCTCCAGCCCTAGGCCTCGTCGCAGCTCTCGGTGAGGATCGTCACCTGGGCCGGGCCCGCCTCGGCGAAGCCCAGGCCCACGTTGAACTTGAGCTTCGCGCTCCCGGTGTCGATGGTGAGCGGCCCGGGCTTGAGCGTACTGAGGAAGGGGATGTGCTTCGGCAGCACGCCAAACTCGCCGAGCTCGCCCGGGGCGGTGACCGAGTTGGCCGTGCCTTCCCAGGCGATCTTGCGCGGGGTGACGACGCGGACGGCGAGCGACATCGGCTAGTTCTCCAACATCTTGCGGCCCTTCTCCACGGCCTCGTCGATGTTGCCCACCATGTAGAAGGCACCCTCGGGGAGCTTGTCGTGCTTGCCCTCGAGGATCTCCTTGAAGCCGCGCACCGACTCTTCCTTGCTCACGTACTTGCCCGCCATGCCGGTGAACTTCTCGGCCACGAAGAAGGGCTGGCTGAGGAAGCGCTGGATCTTGCGCGCGCGGGCCACCATCAGCTTGTCCTCGTCGGAGAGCTCATCCATGCCGAGGATGGCGATGATGTCTTGCAGTTCCTTGTAGCGCTGGAGCACGCGCTGCACGGCGCGGGCCACGGCGTAGTGGTCGTCGCCCACCACGCGCGGGTCGAGGATGCGGCTGGTGGAGTCCAGCGGATCCACCGCCGGGTAGATGCCGATCTCGGTGAGCTTGCGGTTGAGCACCGTGGTGGCGTCGAGGTGGGCGAAGGCGGTGGCGGGCGCCGGGTCGGTCAAGTCGTCGGCAGGCACGTAGATGGCCTGCATCGAGGTGATCGAGCCCTTGTTGGTGGTAGTGATGCGCTCTTGCAGCGCGCCCATCTCGGTGGCGAGGGTGGGCTGGTAGCCCACCGCGCTCGGGATGCGGCCGAGGAGCGCCGACACTTCCGAGCCCGCCTGGGTGAAGCGGAAGATGTTGTCGACGAAGAGGAGCACGTCCTTGCCCTGGTCGTCGCGGAAGTACTCGGCGATGGTGAGCGCCGAGAGGGCCACGCGGGCGCGAGCACCGGGCGGCTCGTTCATCTGGCCGTAGATGAGCGCCACCTGGCTCTTCTCGGGGATGAGCTTGTAGCGGCCACGATCGTCCTTCACCGGGTGGCCCTTGTCGTCCTCCACCACCTTGATGACGCCGCCCTCCACCATCTCGTGGTACAGGTCGTTGCCCTCGCGGGTGCGCTCGCCCACCCCGGCAAACACCGAGAAGCCGCCTTTCTCGATGGCCATGTTGCGGATGAGCTCCATGAGGAGCACGGTCTTGCCCACGCCGGCGCCGCCGAAGAGGCCGATCTTGCCGCCGCGCGCATAGGGCGCGAGCAGGTCGATGACCTTGATGCCCGTCTCGAACATCTCCACCTGCGTGGACTGCTGCGTGAACGAGGGGGGCGGGCGGTGGATGGGGTAGTGCAGGTTGGCGCCGACGGGACCGGCCTCGTCTACAGGCTCGCCGACCACGTTGAGGATGCGGCCGAGGGTCTGCGGACCCACCGGCATCATGATGGGGTTGCCGGTGTTCTTCACCGCCATGCCGCGGCTGAGGCCGTCGGTCACGTCCATCGCGATGGCGCGGACGGTGTTCTCGCCGAGGTGCTGTGCCACCTCGATGATGAGGTTGTCGGACACGTCGCTGATGAAGGGATTGCTCACCTTCAGGGCGGTGTAGATGGGGGGGAGCTGGCCCGGGGGGAACTCCACGTCAACGACGGGACCCATGACCTGCTTGATCGTTCCAGTGGCTTCCATGTGCGGCTCCTACAGCGCTTCCGCGCCAGAGATGATCTCGATGAGTTCCTTGGTGATGGCGGCCTGGCGCGAGCGGTTGTACTCGAGCGTCAGGCGGTCGATGAGGTCGGAGGCGTTGCGGGTGGCGCTGTCCATCGCGGTCATGCGGCTGGCGTGCTCGCCGGCCTCGTTCTCGAGGAAGGCCTGCAACAAGAGCGTGCGCAGGTAGAGCGGCAACAGCGTGCTCATGATGTTCGTGCCGTCGGGCTCGTACTTGAAGTCGGCCGCGGCGCCCTCGCTCTTCTCGATGGAGAGCGGGAGGATGCGCGTGAAGGTGGGCACCTGGGTGAGGGTGCTCTTGAACTTGTTGTAGCAGAGCCAGGCCTCGTCGAACTCACCGGCTTCGAAGCCCGTGGTGAGCGACTCGGAGAGCGCGCCGACGGTAGCGGCGTACCTGGCGGCTACGACGCCGTTCTCGTTCTGGGACTCGACGCCGCGGGCCTTGAGGAAGTCGCGAGGCTTCTTGCCGAAGCTGCGCACGGTGACGGTCTTGCCCTCGGCGCGCAGGCTGCGGACGAGATCCTCGACCTTGCGGTCGCGGTTGCTGTTGAAGCCGGCGCACAGGCCACGGTCGGTGCCCACCACCACGAGCACCACGTTCTTCACGACGGGGCGCGTCGTCAGAAGTGGATGCTCGATGTCACCCGCGCCGCTCGCCACGCGGCCGATCGTGGCGGTGAGCGTTTCCTGGTAGGGGCGCGCGTTGGTGGCGGCCTCGGTGGCACGACGCAACTTGGCCGCCGCGACCATCTTCATGGCGCTGGTGATCTGCCGGGTGGACTTCACCGAGGCGATGCGCGTGCGGATGTCGCGAAGCGAGGCCATGGACTACTTCCAGGAGGCGCGGAAGGCCTTGCAGGCCGCGATCACGCGGTCCTTCAGGTCGTTGCCCTTGAAGGTGGCCTTGGCGGCCAGCTCCGCGCGCAGGGCCTTCTCCGGCCCCTCGAAGTGGGTGGTGAGGTCGCCGAGGAAACGGCGGACGTCGGTGACCGCGATGTCGTCGAGCACGCCCTCGGTGCCCGCTACGATCTGGATGACCTGCATCTCCATCGCGAGCGGCGAGTACTGGTCTTGCTTGAGCATCTCCACCAGGCGCGCGCCGCGGTTGAGCTGCTTGCGGGTGGCCTCGTCGAGGTCGGAAGCGAAGGCACTGAAGGCCTGGAGCTCGCGGTACTGGGCGAGGGTGAGCTTCAGCGTGCCGGCAACCGCCTTCATCGCCGCCACCTGTGCCGAGCCACCGACGCGGCTCACGGAGATACCCACGTTCACCGCCGGACGAACGCCCGAGTAGAACAGGTTGGCCTCGAGGAAGATCTGGCCGTCGGTGATGGAGATGACGTTGGTCGGGATGTAGGCCGACACGTCGCCGGCCTGCGTCTCGATGATCGGGAGCGCGGTGAGCGAGCCCGCGCCCTCGGCATCGCCGACCTTGGCGGCGCGCTCGAGCAGGCGGCTGTGCAGGTAGAACACGTCGCCCGGGTAGGCCTCGCGTCCCGGCGGGCGGCGCAGGAGCAGGGAGAGCTGCCGGTAGGCCGCCGCCTGCTTGCTCAGGTCGTCGTAGACGATGAGCGCGTGCATGCCGTTGTCGCGGTAGTACTCGCCGAGCGTGGCGCCGGTGTAGGGCGCCAGGAACTGCATCGGCGCGGGCGACGAGGCCGGCGCGCTCACGACGGTCGTGTAGTCCATCGCGCCGTAGTTCTTGAGCTTCTCCACCACCTGCGCCACGGTGCTCTGCTTCTGGCCCACGGCCACGTAGATGCAGTGCAGCTTCTTGGCGCCAGCGCCCACGAAGTTCTTCTGGTTGATGATGGTGTCGATGGCGATCGCCGTCTTCCCGGTCTGGCGGTCGCCGATGATCAGCTCGCGCTGGCCGCGACCGACGGGGATCATGCCGTCGATGGCCTTGATGCCCGTCTCCATGGGCTCGTGTACCGACTTGCGGCCGATGATGCCCGGGGCCTTGATCTCGATGGGCTTGACGATGTCGCGCGGGATGTCCGGGCCGCCGTCGATGGGGTTGCCGAGGCCGTCGAGCACGCGGCCGAGGGTGGCCGGGCCCACCGCGACCGAGACGATCTCGCCGGTGCGCTTGACGAGGTCGCCTTCCTTGATGGTGCGATCGTCGCCGAACACGGCGGCGCCGACGTTGTCTTCCTCGAGGTTGAGCACCATGCCCTTCAGCCCGTGGCCGAAGTCGAGCATCTCGCCGGCGAGGGCGTTCTCGAGGCCGTAGATGCGGGCGATACCGTCGCCCACCTTGAGCACCGTGCCCGTCTCGCTGACGGCCACGCGGCCCTCGTAGTTCTTGATCTGCTGCTTGAGGATCTGGCTGATCTCTTCGGCGCGGATGTCCATGGAAGGATCCCTGGTCTAGGAAAGTGCGGTGGTGGCGAGGGTCACCTGGAGATCCTCCAGGCGAGTACGGAGAGAGGCGTCGTAGAGCTTGCTGCCCACGCGAGCGACCATGCCGCCGAGGAGGGCCGGGTCGACCTTCATCTCGACGACCACGTCTTTCCCGGTGGAGGCGCTCAGGCTGCGCGTGATCTCGGCGCGCAGGGCGGGCGACGCGGCGGCGGCCGTGGTGACGGTGGCGCGCACGCGGTTGGCGGCGGCGTCGGCGAGGGCCCGGTACTCGCGGGCCACGTCGGGAAGGGCCTCGAAGCGGTCCTTGTCGAGGACGAGGCGCACGAAGTTCTGCACCAGGCTGGTGAGGCCCAGGCGCGGCAGCACCAGGTCGAGCACGGCGCGGCGCTCGCTGGCGGTGAACCCAGGGTTGGACATGACCGCGAGCACCTGCCCGTCGTTGGCCCGGGCAAGCTCGACCACGGCGTCGAGTTGCTCGCCCACGCGGTCGATGGCGCCAGCCTCCTGGGCCAGCTCGAAGAGGGCCTTCGCGTAGCGACGCGGGATGGAACCCTCGGTCATGCTTCACCTCCCGGGCGCCTGGTGCCCGGCACGTCGAGGGCGCCGAGGAACTGGGCCTCGAGTCGCTTCTCGTCGTCGGGACGCACGTTCTGCTTGACGATCTCGCGCGCCGACGACGAGGCCTGGTTCACCACCTCTCGGCGGATCTCGGCTCGGGCACGCTGCACCTCCTCGCGGAGGGTGCGCTCGGCCGTGTCCTTGATGCGCTGCGCGTCGGCCTCGGCGCGCTCGGCAATGCGCGCGGCCTCGGCCCGGGCCTCGACGGCCGCCTCGTCCTTGAGGTCGTCGATGCGCTTGTCGAGACCCGCGAGCTTCTGCTCGATCTCGTGGTAGCGTGCTTCTGCCTCGTCCTTGAGGCGGGCCGACTCATCGAGGTCGCGACGCACCTTGTTGGCCCGGTTGCCGAGCGCATCGAGGATGGGGCGGCGGGCGAACACGAAGAGCAGGGCGAAGAAGAGGCCCAGGTTCACCGCCTGCACCCCGATCGCGGCGAAATCGGGACCGTGATGCGCGCCCTCGCCGCCCGTGGCCAGGGCCAGGTTGCTGAGTGCGAGGAACATCAGGCCTCCACCGCGGTAAGTTCGCGACCAAGCGCCCGAGCGGCCATGTCGGCGGCGATCTGGCGCGACTCGCGCCCGATGGACTCGCGCGCCAGCATCGCCTCGCCCTGGATCACCGCCACGGCATCGCCGATGCGGGCCTCGGCCTCGCTCCGCGCGTGGGCCACTCGCGCCGCGTAGGCGGCCTGGGCCTCGGCTCGGCGCTGCGCCCTGAAGTCTGCCACTTCTGCGTTCGCGCGCTGCAAAGCGGCTTCCCACTGGGTGAGCTTCAGCTCCGCCTTCTCCTGGAGGGCCACCGCCTCGTCGCGTGCCCCGACCGTCGCCTCGCGACGCGACTCGAGGTAGGCGAGCATAGGCTTCAGCAAGATCGCGTTCAACCCGAACAATGCGACGAAGAACGGGAGCGCCGTCATGAGCACGAGGATGAGGTCGGGAACAATCGACATCGAGACCCCGGTGGGAGGGCCGCGCCGGCTATCGCCCTGACCCACGCCGGGCAAGGGCTCGCCCGCGACAGCGCGCGAAACTCGTTGACCATCCGCGACGAACCGAAAGACCCGCGCGAGGTCCGGCGTTCCGCCCTCGATCCCCGGAGCCCGCGTGCCTCTCATGCTTGCCCTTTCTCTCGCCCATGCAGCCGGAAACCTCGCGGAGGAGGCCGAGCATCGGATGCGGCTCTCCTTCGACCTCGACGAGGTGCAGGCCGCGCTGGCGGCGCCGGCCGCACCGACGCCCGCTCGCGCCCAGTCGACCTACCTGCCGCTGTCGGTGCTTCCGCTCGAGCCCAACTCCACCCTCGACCGGGTGACGGTGCTTCGCGACCGGGCAATCGTGACCCGTGAGCGCGCGATCACGCGGGTCGGCGGCACCCAGCGCGTGCGATTCGAGGGCTTGCCCCTCGGGCTCGACGCGAGCTCCCTCCACGCCGAGGTCAGCGGCGAGGCCCGGGTGAGCGGCGTGGAGCTGTCCAGCGGCCAGGGCGACGTAGACGAGACCGAGCGCATCGCGGCCATCCGCACGGAGGCGGAGAAGCTGAGCGAAGACCTCGGTCGGTTGCGCGATCACATCGAGTCGCTCCTGATGCAGCGCACCTACCTGCGGGGCGCCGTGCTCCCCGCGAGCGGCGACACCCGGCCTCTCCCCTCGCTGGACACGGTGAGGGGCACCCTCACCTGGGTGGGCGAGGCCGAGCGCGATCTCGCCGCGAGGCTGCGCAGCGACGAGGAAAAAGCAAGCCAGCTCGGCGAGAAACTCGAGCCCCTGCTCGTGAAGCTGAAAGACCCGCTGGCCACCGGCGCCACCGTGCGCGTCGACATCGAGGGGGCCGGCAGCGGCACGGTGGTGGTGAAGCTGCGCTACACCGTCCTCGGGGCGGGATGGACGCCGAGCTACGCGGCCCGGCTCGATCCCGAGACGAACGTCGTCACGCTGGAGACGCACGCGCTCGTCAAGCAGGCGACGGGCGAGGACTGGAAGGATGTACCCGTGCAGTTGTCGACCGCCGCGCCCACGGTGGGCGGCGCGGTCCCCGACCTCTCGCCGTGGATCATCGACGAGTCAGGGGTGGATGCCTACAGCCTCGCCGCGCCGGGCGGGGTTCGCACCGGCGCCGGCGCCATGGTCTTCGACCCCCCCGGCAAGCGCAGCATCGCGGGCGACGGCTCGGCGACGCGCATCACCATCGCGGCCACCCAGCTCCCCACCAGCGTGTCGCTCGGCACCGTCCCGAGGGTGGTGCCCGAGGTGTTCCGTGCCGCGCGCGCCACCTGGTCCGGCGAGGCGCCGCTGCTCCCCGGCACCGTCGCGAGCTACGTCGGCGGCGACTACGTGGGGAGCGCGCAGATCGGGGCCATCGCCCCCGGCGAGATCGTGGACCTCGGCTTCGGCGTGGACGGGAGGTTGAAGGTGGACCGCGAGCTGGTGTCGCGCAAGGTGGAGCACCTCGTGGGCGGCCGGACCCGCTACACCGTGCGCTACCGGGTGACGGTGGCCAACTACGCCAAGACTCGGCAGGTGGTGACGCTGTCCGACCAGGTGCCGGTGTCGCAGGTGGACCGCATCACGGTGAACGTCCTCGACGGCACGCCGCCCACCCCCGATCCCGCCGCGCCGGCCGGGGTCCTGTGCTGGCCCCTGGATCTCGCCCCGGGCGAGAGCGAGGTGGTGGAGTTCGGGTTCGTGCTCACGGCGCCCCGGGAGCTCCGCGACATCGACCAGATGTTGCTCTGAGACCCCGGGCGCCCATCGAGCTCACCTCGGCGTAGACCGCTGCCAGCGAGGCAGCGTCGGCGGCAACGACGATGCGCCCGAGCGGGAGGACGCCTGCCCACGCGCGAGCCTCCTCTTGCGACGCGACCGCGAGGCGGCGCACCAGCGACCACCACGATCCCGGCGCCGCCGGCGGCGAGCGGGGCGTCCACACCAGCCGGGGAGCGAGCCAGCGCGCCCACCCGAGCCTCGCGGGGATCTCGCCCGCCGGGCAGTAGAAGTGCAGGTGCCGGGCAGACAACGGTGCCTTCTCGCACAGTCGCAGGCCGAGTGCGTCGGCAAGCGCCCGCGCTTCCGGATCGCTAGTCGACGAGATGAGCACGAAACGAGGCTGGGGATTCACGGGCAGTCTCGACTATCGTGCGAGCGTGGGAAGCTGCCCACTTTCGGACATCGGGATCCAGTGATAAACCGGGCGGCCCCGCGGGGCAGGCCCCGCTCGGCCCTGGAGACCAGATGAAATCCGTCCAAGCCCTCGATCACGTCGTCATCCGCTTCGCAGGCGACTCGGGCGACGGCATGCAAGTGGTCGGCAGCCAGTTCACCAACACCACGGCGCTGCACGGCAACGACCTCGCCACCTTTCCCGACTATCCCGCCGAGATCCGCGCCCCGGCCGGCACGCTCGCGGGCGTCTCGGGCTTCCAGCTGCACTTCGCCAGCCACGACATCTTCACCCCGGGCGACGCGCCCGAGGCGCTGATCGCCTTCAACCCGGCGGCGCTCAAGGCGAACATTTCCGACCTCAAGCGGGGCGGGCTGGTGATCGTCAACCAGGAGAAGTTCGTCCCCCGCGAGTGGGAAAAGGCGGGCCTCACCGCCAACCCCCTCGAAGACGGCACGCTGGAGGGCTACCAGGTCATCCCCGTCGACATGGCGCGGCTGTCCAAGGACGCGGTCGAGGGGCTCGGGCTCGGCACCAAGGAGACCGACCGCACCAAGAACTTCTTCGCGCTCGGCATCGCCTACTGGCTCTACAGTCGCCCCCTCGGTCCCACCGAGTCGTGGATCAACGCCAAGTTCAAGGATCCCTACCGCGAGGCCAACCTGCGCGCCCTGCGCGCCGGTCACGCCTATGCGGAGAACGTGGAGCTGTTCACCAGCCGCTACGAGGTGGCCCCGATGCGGCAGGCGCCCGGCGTCTACCGCAACATCATGGGCAACTACGCCACCGCGCTCGGGCTGGTGACGGCGGCGCAGAAGGCGGGGCTGCCCCTCTTCCTCGGCAGTTACCCCATCACCCCGGCCTCCGAAATCCTGCACTACCTCTCTGGGATGAAGGCCTACGACGTTCACACCTTCCAGGCGGAAGACGAGATCGCCGCGATCTGCAGCGCCGTGGGCGCTTCCTTCGGCGGCGCGCTCGGCCTCACCACCACGTCCGGGCCGGGCATGGCGCTGAAGACCGAGGCGATGGGCCTCGCGATCATGACCGAGCTGCCGCTCATCATCGTCGACGTGCAGCGCGGGGGCCCCTCCACGGGCCTGCCCACCAAGACGGAGCAGTCCGACCTGTTGCAGGCCGTCTACGGGCGCAACGGCGAGGCGCCGCTCGCGGTCCTGGCCGCCTCAACCCCCGGCGACTGCTTCTACATGGCCATCGAGGCCGCGCGCATCGCCACCCAGTACATGACCCCGGTCATCCTCCTCACCGACGGTTACCTCGCCAACGGCTCCGAGCCCTGGTTGGTGCCCGACGTCGAGAAGATCCCAGCCTTCCCGGTGACGTTCCGCACCGAGCCCGAGGGCTTCAAGCCCTACGCCCGCAACCCGGTCACGCTCGCGCGGCCGTGGGTGAAGCCGGGCACGCCCGGGCTCGAGCACCGCATCGGCGGCATCGAGAAGCAAGACGGCACCGGCAACGTGAACTACGAGGCGCTCAACCACGAGCACATGGTCAAGACCCGCGCGGCCAAGGTGGCGGGCATCAAGGTGCCCGACGTCGAGGTGCATGGCGACGACGCGGGGCTGCTGGTAGTCGCCTGGGGATCCACCTTCGGCGCCGTCCGCGTGGCGGTCGACCAGGCCCGCCGCGAGGGCGTCAAGGTGGCCCACGCGCACATCAAGAACATCTGGCCCCTGCCCGGCAACCTCGACGAGGTGCTGCGCCGCTACGACCGGGTGATCGTGCCCGAGATGAACAACGGCCAGCTGGTCAAGCTCCTGCGCGACCGCTCGCTCGTCGACTGCATCTCCGTCCCGAAGATCCAGGGGCAGGCCTTCAAGGTGAGCGAGATCCTCGCCGCCATCCGCCATCACCAAGTTTCCGAAGCCAAGTAGGAGCCGCACATGAACGCCGAGACGACGCGTACCTTCGCCAAGAAGGACTACATGTCCGACCAGATCATCCGCTGGTGCCCGGGGTGCGGCGACTACGCCATCCTCAGCCAGGCGCAGACGGTCTTCGCGGAGCTCCAGA
>VGRQ01000100.1 GCA_016875315.1 Deltaproteobacteria bacterium
TGGGTCGTCCCAGGCCTCGGGGCCCACGAGCAGCGCGATGCGACGGCCGCGGACCAGGTTGTCGCTCGCCACCACGCTGCCCGGGCTGACCGGACCCGCGAGCGCGAGGGAAAACAGCGCGATCACCGCGTGACCGTCAGCGTGATCGAGGTCCAGCCCACCGAGGAGTCGCCAGGCCAGCGGTCGGCGAGCGCCTGGGGAGTGACCGGGACGGGCGAGGCGGCGGCCACGAAGGTGAGCGTGCCGGACTCGCCGGCGAGGTCGTAGGCGCCTAGTTCCCCGGGCTGCGGCTCTTCCACCGGCACCTCGCCCGGCGACGGGGGCCAGAAGGGCACGCGCCGCCCGTCGGCGGTCACGACGAAGGCCACGCGCGCCGCCGGGACGCTGGTCTCCATCGCGACGGCCAGCACCTCGGTGTCGCGGATCGTGGCGCCGTCGCGCAGATCGCGCTCCAGGAGGATGTCGTTGCCCTGGTGGGAGCCGGCGCGAAACGTGGCGCTGACGATGGGCGCGGAGGGCGTGTCCTTCGGGCGAGTGTCCGGTTCCCCGGGCCAGAGCACGAGCAGGACGCTGGCGGCCGCGAGCAGGGGCACGGCGGCCCACAAGACGCGGCGAGTCGGGACGCGGCGGAGCGCCGGCGCCGCCACGGGCCCGGCTGCCTCCGCGGAGAGCAGGCGCGCGAGGGTGTCGTCGTCGAAGGTGGCGGCCACTCGTTCCTCGCACTCCGGGCAGCCCTCGTCGAGGTGGGTCATCACCGCCTCGCGCTCGGCGGGCGTGCCCGTGCCCTCCAGCACGGCGCGGAGCACATCGGCGCTGGGGTGGGGACCGTTCACGACAGCTCCCGGGCCAGTCGCCGGTAGGCCTCGGCGCGCGCCCACTGGCGGAACCGCAACAGCCGGGTGGTGACCGCCGAAACGTTGACCCCCATCGCCGCCGCGATCTGGGCGGTGGACTCGGGGGGATCGCCGTAGAAGCGCATGGCGGTTTCCTTGAGGGTGGTATCCCGACAGTCGGCGAGGACGGCCTCGGCGAGGGCGCGGCTGCCGGGGCTGGGCTCGGGCGCCTCCTCGTCGCGCGGTAGCTGGGACAGGGCGGCGGCCTCGCGCTTTTGCTGCTCGATCCACCGCAGGCAGCGTCGCCGGGCGATCACCCGCAGCCAGCCCCCGAAGGCCGCGCCGTCGTGCAACTCGCCGAGCGCCGCGAAGGCGGCCACGAAGCTCTCCTGCACGAGGTCTTCCGCCGTGGCGGCGTCGCCCCGGCAGAAGGCGAGGCAGTAGCCGCGGACCGACGGCGCGTGGGCCTCGTAGAGCCGCCGCTCCGCCGCCCGGTCGCCCCGGCGTGCGCGCTCGACGTCGAGGTTGGCCGTGCTCACGGCCGCTCGACTATTGCGCGCGGGGATCGCGGCCAACTACATCCTGACCGATAGGCCCGCGCCCCACTCCCAGCCGAGCGGGCGTTTCGCGCTCATCACCGCGTCGGCGCGCACCGCGAGCCCCACCCCCCAGAAGGCGAGCCAGCTCCCGCGCAGGCCCACCTTGCCGCGGAGGTAGGCGCTGTCGGGATCGCCGAAGGGGTCGGCCAGCTCGGGCACCAGCGCGAAGCCCAGGCGCGCCCACTGCCCGTCGACCGGGAACACCGCGAGCCCGGCCCCCATCGCGTGGTGACCGTCGGCATGCACGCCCACCTCGCCGAGCACCGCCACGTGGCGCACCACGCCGTAGTCGGCGGCGAGCTGCACGGCGGGGGCCTGGGCGTCGTCGGTGCCCAGGGTGAGGGTGCCGGTTGCCCGGAAGGGCTCGGCGTAGCTGACACAGGCAAGGGCGAGAATCATGGTTCCTCCGGGAGTGGTTGGGACCTCAGCGAGAAGGCGCAGAAACCGCCACCACCCGGGGCGGCCCGGAAGTGGCGACAGAGCGCGTGGGGACAGGACCAGCGCGGCGCGGCGGGCGGGGGCCCGGGGAGCACGGCCTCTGCCTGCCGGGGGACGGCCACCGCGGCTGCGAGGCAGCCGAGGCCGAGCAACTGGCGGCGGTCGAGGATCACGGCGCCTCCTCGGTCTCCGGCCCAAGCACCAGCGTCCAGGGCACCAGCGGGCCGGACTCGGGGGCCGGGACCTCGGCGGCCACCGCCGTCCCCGGTGGCGGTTGGGAGTGAAACAGGGCGCGAAACTCGGGGCGGTCCGCCCCCGCCTGCTCCGCGAAGCCGAGCACGTCGATCGGCACACCGTCTACCGTCCCGGTCACGCGCGCGGGACCGGCCCAGATCGCGACCGGGAACACCCATAGTTCCGCGTCGGGCTGCGTGGCCTCCACGCGCAGGTCGACCCCCGGCGCCCGGAGCGACCAGCCGACGGGCCAGGTGGCGCCCGAGCGACGGCTCCGCCACTCGCCGGTGCGCGACAACTTCACCCGGGCTGGGTCCAGGTCCGTCCGGCTGCCGTCGGGCTCGCTGATCCACGCGCGCGAGCCCGGCACGCCCGACATGCCGTCGCCGTGGAGCCAGCCGACGGAGAGGGCGCGGTTGCCCGGCAAGTTGGCGCTGAGCCACGTGAAGCCATCGAGATCGGGGTCGTACATCCGTCCCCACTGGTGCTTCACGAAGCCCTCGCCCTGCACCCAGCGCGCCTGTCGCCCCTCCCGCCAGCTCCCAGTGACGGTCATCCCTTCCTCCTGTTTCCACAGGTGGCGCGATCCGGGAGGCATCTCCACGAGTCCGCTGTCCCCCGGCAGCGTGGCGGCGCGGGTGGGGTCGAGCCGGAGGTCGGCGGTGACCGGTCCCGCGCTCACCCGCAGCACGACGCTCTCGCCCTCGCGCCGGATGCGCCAGTCGCCGTGGTAGAGGTCGAGGCTCTCGGACTCGAGGAAGCCCGCCGCGAAGAAGTCGGGGAAGTTCTCGCGGTCGGCCACCCAGGCGTCGTCCTCGTCGGCGAGGCGCACGTAGGCGGCGTGGAACGGGTTGACGCCGAGCGGCACCGGCACGAAGCCCACGCGGTCGAGATCGGTGCGTTGCACCACGAACCCGGCAAACAGGTGCAGCGGCTCGCCCGTCTCCACGTCGTTGAGCTCGGCATGCACGTGCCACCACTCCGTCTGCGCGGAGTCGTGCGGGCCATCGTCGTCGGGACCGACGGTGGAGCCGGGCGCGACGGCGCGCAGGTCGTGGACGGCGCAGGCGAGAAGGGCGAGGATCATGTGTTGGCTCCGATGAAGTCGAGGCAGTGTTTCGCGGCGATGCGCCCGCCGCGGACGGCGTTCTCCATGCAGGGGAAGTCGAGGGGGGTGCGAATCCAGTCGCCGCCGAGGAAGAGTCCGGCCACGGGTGTCTGGGCCTGGGGCTTGTGCCGGAGCGAACCCGGCTCGGCGTTCCAGTAACGACGCGCGGCGAGGCGGCTGCGCACGACGGTGAACTGCAACACGCCCTCCCGGTCGAAGCCCCCCCAGCCGGGGATGCGACGCACGCTGGCGAGGCAGCGATCGAGCAAGGTCTCGTCGTCGTCGTCCTCGAAGCCGGTCTCCTGTCCCACGAAGTGCAGCGCCGCGCCGATGCTCGGGTCGTCGCGGTACTCGGGGTACACCGGCTTGTTGTCCACCACGAAGCCCAGCGGGTTGCCGAGCCCGGCCACCACCGTCCGGGGCCCCTGTGTCACCGAGGCGCGGTGCCAGGCGTGCAGGCCGAGCGGGGCCACTGTGCTCAGTCTTGGCACTCCCGAGAGCTCGGGGATGGCGAGCAACTCGGGCGGCATGATCTCGGCGAGGGCCGCTGGCGGCAGGGTGAGGATCGCGGCGTCGAAGTCGGTCCAGCGCTCCTCGGCGGCGGGGTCGGTGGGGACCACCCCCTCGAAGTACGGGCGCTCGGGAGGGTGCGGAAGCGGCGGCGCCAGGCGAAGCGCCACGAGGCGACCGTTCTCGACCTCGATCCCGGTGAGTTTCATGTGTCGCCGCACCGATCCGCCGAGTGACTCGATTCGCCGGGCCACCGGCTCCCACCAGATCTCGCTCATGCCCCCGGCGGGAAGACGGTACTCCGACGTGGTGTAGTCGCGGCCCGCCACCGCGAGCGTCTTCAGCATCGCGTAGGCGGAGATCTCCCCGGGCCAGTTGAGCTGGGCCTCTCGCGAGCAACGGAAGATCGCGGTCTGCATGAACTCGGGCGACAAGCCGCGCTCGAGGCACCAGGCGGAGAGGCAGGTGTCGTCGAGTTCCTCGGGCACGCCGGCGGCGAGCTCCGCCATGCCCTGCACCAGCACGCCGAAGAAGTTGAGCTTCTCGCCGAGGCTCATGCCCGTGTACTTGAAGCCCTCGAAGATCATGCGCAGCGGCCCGTCCTCGAAGTGAAGGTGGTGGGCCCGCTGGTCGCGCTCCTCCCAGATGACGAAGCGGTAGTCGGTGTCGTAGGCGGTGCGCGCGAGGTCGACGCCGGAGCGGCGCAAGAGCGCCCGCATCTCGTCGTAGAAGCCCATCATCACGTGCTGGCCGTGCTCCACCACGCGACCGGTGGTGCGGTCGCGCCAACTCGACGCCTTGCCCCCGAGGTGGTGCCCCATGGTGGCGAGGGTCACGCGCACGCCCTCGCTGGCCAGGCGCTCCGCGGCCGCCAGCCCCGCTGGCCCGCTCCCGATCACGACGACGTGCGACATCCGCGCTCCTCTCGACGGCAAGGAGCGGCGGGGCGCCGGCTTGTCACGGTTTTATTTTTCCGGGCTACGATCGCGCCGTGCAGACCTTCCTCGAGCGCCTCGGTTGGCAGGCAGTGGTCGCGGCCGTCCTGGTGTTCCTCGGCTCCCTCGGCCTCGGCTGGCGCGGCGTGCCCGGGGAGAAGGACCTCGAGGCCGCCCTGCTCACGAGGGCGCGGGCGGTGGCGGTGGAGTCCGACCCGCCGCGGGTACTGGTGGACGCCGAGGTTCAGGTGGAGTCGGTGCGTCGCGACTGGCTCCACGAGATCCTCGGCACGCGAGGGAGCCGCTTCTACGTGCGCGCCACCATCGCGGGCGAGAGCGCCTGCTACTACGTGGAGCCCGAGGTGATGATGACCTGGGCCTTCGGGCCGGTGTCGTCGGGGTGCGAGTAGGGGTCAGGCGGAGAGCAGCTCGCCTGGGAGTGCAGGGTCGGCGAGTCCCTGGTCGAGGATGTCGATGTCGCGGGTGACGGCCATCCCCACGTCGCCGCCCATGCCCGCGCCCAGCAGGCTGCCGCCGATCCCGCCCATCGAGGACTGGCGAAGGTTGATGCCGAAGGCGAGGAGTTCCACCTCGTCGTCGTCCGTGGGCTGGAATCCCGCCGCCTCGAAGTGCTCGCCCAGCCGGTAGGCGGCCATGGATCGCTGGACGTCGCGGATCTGGTCGGCGTCCGATCCCTCTGGCGCGGCGACGCGGGCCTGCTCCTCCGTCACCCTGATCTCGGCCCTGGTCTTGAACTCCACCTTGGCCTCGAACACGAACACGTCGAGCTCCATCTCGGCGGGGATGATGCCGTCGGGAAGGAAGGGCGCGATGGCGTTGACGTCGTCCACGGCGTGCTCCCGCGCCACCCGGAGATCGCCGATCGCCTCCCCCGCGTCTACACAGTCGGCGCCTGCCTTGACGAGGGGGTAGACGTCGCCGAACCCGTCGCCGTCGAGACTCCGCTCTTCGGCGTCAGCAGCGTCGGCATTGATGAACGTCACCCTCACCTCGTCCACGAGGTCGAGGGGATTCACCGTGCCCTCGGGGACCTCCGTGTTGACCCAGCACTCGATCCTGAGCGTCGATCGGGTGCTCGCGGCCGCGCCCGGGACGCTGCCGGAGGCGGCGTAGCCCCCCTCGACGAAGCCATAGAGTCGGCCGCCGTCGATGCCGCCGCCCCCTTTGATTGAGCCTTCCAGTTTGACCCCACACTTCTCCACGCCCGGGGTGACGTCGAGCTCGGTGAAGCCGCCTGACCCGTTGGCCGACGCCCCCACGGTGCTGACGCCCGCCCCCACCTCGGCGGTGCCCTCTCCCTCCGCGCTCACGACGAGTTTGGCGCCCGGCTCCGAGAAGAGCCGCTCGGCGAGTTCGAGGGTGTTTCCCATGATCTGCGACACGCTGGGCGCTCCCGTCTCCGCGGCGTTGCCGAGCAGGAGCGCGTTGCTGATGCTGCCCTCGGCCACCACCTGTGCCTCGGCGAGTACCTCCGCGCCCGCTGTGACGCCTGCCTGGTTGTCGCCGGCGCCGCTCAGTGACGCGAGTCCCGCCACGTTGGCGCTGGCTTCCGCGCCCAGTTTCCCAATCAGCGTGAGCTTCCAGGAATCCTTCTCTCGCTTGAGCGCGATCGTCCCGCCACCTTTCACGGTCAGGTTCGGCGGCACCTTCACGTCGCCCGCCGCGACCACCTCGAAGCCGATTCCGACTGGAAACAGCGCGTCGAAGACCGCCTCGACCAGCGCCGCGCCGGCCTCGGCCACCGCCTCGGGGGTCAACGCGCGCACCCACTCCGCCACCCAGTCGATCGACATCAACTGCAGCGCCACGGGCAGCGCCGACGCCAGCGGCATCGCATCCAGCACCACAGTGCCCACCTCGCCGAGCGTCGGCAGCGTGGCGAGCAAGTCGCCCTCGCTGCTGCTGGGCGGCACCTCGCCGGTGAGACCGGCTGCCGCCTGCGCCTCGCTGTTGCTCGTGCCGCTCGAGCTCGAACTGCTCGTGGACGAGGTGGCGGTGGTGGTGGCGGGGGCGGTGGTCTTGGCGGGGGCCTGTTCGACGCTGGTAGACATGGCCCGGGCCACGCGCAAGCACCGTGCCATCGGTTAAAGCTGCACTTTTTTGCACGGTGCCCGACGGATGTCGGGTGTCGGCGACGGACATCCGTCACCCCGCCGGCCGCCCCTTGGCGGCTAGGCCTGGCGGCGTCGGCGCGCGGCGATGATGGCGGCGATCAGGCCGGCGGAGGGCAGGCCCGGGGCGACGTTGCAGCCGCAGGGCAGCTCGGCGAAGGCGTCCTCCACGGAGGTGATGGTGCCGGGAAGGGTCTCGGTGGTGCAGAGCCGGCCCCGGCAGGCGGTGATCTCGTGCAGGTCGTCCTCGTTCTCACCTGCGAGGCGCGCCCACGTGCCCTCGCCCACTTCCTCGCCGTCGACCGACCAGGTGACCATCGCACCGAAGATCTCGTCCGCGCCCGCCAGCACTTGTGCCCGCACGTAGCCGCCGGTCGCGCCGTCCTCGTCCACGCTGGTCGAGTCCAGGAGCAGGATCTCCGTGATCTGTTCGCGGTCGTGCACCACCACGGGTAGCGCGCCCACCGAGGTGCCCGCCGCCAGGAGCTCGATGCTGCTCTCGCCGCTCGCGAGGCCGGCATCTACCCACACGCCGAGGGTCTCGTAGCTGTCGTCGCTCGACTGCGCTTCCAGCACGATCTCGGGGGCCGGGCTCGTGGCCGACAGGAGCCCCGAGCCGCCCAGGGCCTCTCCGTCGGCGCCGAACCAGTTCACCACCAGCGATCCCTCGCTGCCACCCACGACGTGCAGCGTCTCGATCGGCACGCTCTCGCCGAGGCGAAGCACGTCGTAGGCGCGCACCTCGGCGCCCACGACATCGCGCACCGCGATCGGCTGCCAGTCCACGACGACGCCGTTCTCGTCGGCGACCAGCACCTCGGTCGTGCCCTGACCGGTGAAGCTGAGGGTGACCGGGAGTTGCCCGTCGCGGGTGTTGCCCGTCGTGACCGTGCATACCTCGGGGGCGAGACTCTTCACCGTCCACCTCGACACCGCGGCGTTGTGCTCGTCGAGCACATTCATCTGGAGCGTGGAGCCCGTGGCGTGGGGCACGTCGAGGAGCGCGCGGTCGTCTTCCGCGGCGTAGCCGAGGGTCAAGAGGGCGATGGCCACGTCGCCGCCGACGTCGCCGCTGGTGGTGGCGTCCCAGACCACGCTGCCCGGCGCGCAGGCAGCCAGCGAGAGGCAAGGGAGGGCGCGTCGCATGCCACGACGATATCAGGCGCACAGCGGAGATGCCGGTGCTGGCGCTCGTCGTATTGACCCTGGGCTGCGGCCCCACCGCCTGCGAGACCTTCTGCAGCGAGCGCGCCGACTGCCTCGCCGCGGAGATCACGGCCTACGGATCGAGCTGGTCGGAGTGGACGGGACACGACGACCGCGCCGCCTTCGAGGCGTCCTGCGTGGAAGCGTTCGGCGGCGCGGAGGGACTCTGCGAGGAGGAGGACGCCTGCCCGGCCACGCGATAGGCCTCGCTGCCGTGTTCCTCCCCTCGCTCCTTACCTTCGCCCTCGCCGCCGACGACGGCGCCGCATGGCTCGCCCGCGTCGACGCGGCGGCCAATCGTGGCAAGGACGCCCACCTGGTGCTGTCGATCAGCGTGACCGATCGCACCGGCACCACCGCCGACCGCGTGCTCGAGGTGTGGCAGAAGGGGAGCGACAAGCGGCTGGTGCGCTTCACCGCCCCGGCCCGCCTCGCCGGCACCGGGCTGCTCGTGCCCGACGGCGACACCGTGTACCTCTACTTGCCGAGCTACGGCCGCGCCCGCCGCGTGGTGGGCGAGAGCCGCGGCGACGCCTTCATGGGCACCGACTTCTCGCTGGAAGACCTGTCGCGACTCACCTACGCCGGCGAGTACCGCGCCACCGTCGAGGCCGACGAGGGCGCGCTCACCCGCCTGTCCCTCGCGCCCCTCGATGCCAGCGCCCACCGCGACGCGGCGGTGCGACTCTGGGTGCGCGAGAGCGACGACATGGTCGAGAAGATCGAGCACGTCGACAGCGCCGGTCGCGTGACCCGCCGAGTGACGTTTTCCGACTTCAAGACGGTGTCCAGCCGCCCCATCGCCCACCTGCTGGTGGCGGAAGACCTCGTCAACAACAAGAAGACCGTGGCCACCGTGATGCGTTCGGAGCTCGACAGCGGGCTCGCGGACGATCGTTTCACCCTCACCGAACTCACCCGCCAGTAGGAGTCCCTCATGTTCGCCCTGTTCTTCCTCGCCTGCGAGTCGACCGCCACCGACGGCACCGGCTTCGAGGGGGGTAACTTCCAGTTCACCACCATCGCCGTGTCCGACCAGTGTTACGACGGCGCCTTCGAGACCATCTTCATGCCCGAGGGCACCCCGGAAGACTTCGAGAACGCCATCGAGCTCCCAAGCTACGCCGACCTGCCGCAAACCTACAGCATCGACATCCAGGACCCCTTCGGCAGCATGGAAGTGACGGTGGAGGCCGGCGCCCAGGACGACACCATGGAGGTGCTCGGCGCCGCGCAGACCGGCGTGGAACTCGACGGCGAGCAGTGGCCCGGTTGCCTCGTCGACGCCGATATCGACATCTACCTGACCATCACCGGCGAGAACGAGGTGGAGGGCAACGCCGTGCTCCACACCGGCAGCTTCGACGAGAGCTCCTGCCCGGTGGTGACCAACGACCCGTGTGACATCAAGCTCGACCTGACCGCCTCGCGCATCTAGTTGACACTCCTCGTCGTCGCGGCGACCTGGGGCACGGCCTGGGCGGCCGACGTTGCCGCCACCGGCCGCGCCGAGGCCAACCTGCGCCTCGGGCTGGCCGACTGCGCCGAGGGCTGCGGCTGGGTGGATTTCCACGACGCGGCGGTGCTTGGCGGCGACCTGCGCGTGCGCTTCGGCCGGCAGGTGCGCGTGGTGGCCATCGGCGACCTCCGGGCGCATGGCCCCACCGACATCGAGGCCCTCGAAGACAGTGGCGAGATCGAGATCCTCCGCCCCTTCTCGCTGAAGCTGCACGAGGCCTCGGTGGGGCTCGACGGCGTGGGCGCGCCCTGGTTCGACCTGGTGATGGGGGTGCATCGCGAGCGGTGGGGCACCGCCGACGGGCTCTCGCTGGTCGACAATCTCAACCCCTACGACCTCGAAGACCCCACCCGGCTCGACCAGCGCCTCGCCGTCCCGATGCTGCTCGCCACCGCGCACCCCGGGAATGCCTCGATCCAACTCGGTCTCGTCCCCTTCTTCGTGCCGGCCGCCTTGCCCACCGACCACGTCGACGTGCTCGCGGGGGCGCGCGATCTCTTCGATGTCCCCGGGCAGAACGCCACCGACGTGCGCGAGGTGGAAAGCCGGGTGACCATGCCCGGCGACACCGTACACGACCTCGCCGTGGGCGGGCGCGTGGCGCTGGCGACGGGCCCGGTCGACCTCGCCGCGAGCTGGTACCACGGTCGCGACAGCCTCCCGCAGGTGGGCGGCGAGCTCCTCCTGACAGGCTTCTCCACCGACAACGACCGCGTCGACGTGGGCATCCCGGTGATGTACCCGCGGATCGAGGTGGCGGGCCTGGAAGCGCGCGGGGAGCTGCCCGGGGAACTGGGGGGCTGGGCGGAGGTGGTGCTGGTGATGCCCGAGCGCACCGTGGCCACGATGTCGGCGGCGCAGCTGAGCGCGCTCGCCACGCTCGGGGCGATCGACGAGGTGCCCGACCCCATCCCGTCGAGTGTCACGCAAGACGGCGAGCCCTTCCCCCGGGCGGTGGTGGGCGTGGAACGCAGCTTCGGGCGAGTGTACGTCAACGCGCAGTGGCTCTACGGTTTCCCCACTGAGCGCCAGTGGAGCGAGCTGAGCCACTACGGGCTGCTCACGCTCCGGTTCACGTTGTCCGACCGGTGGATCCTCGGCCTGCGCGGCGTGAGCGATGGCGGCGGCTACCTCGCCGGGGCCGAGCTTCGATACCTGCACGGCGACGCCGCCGAGTGGTGGCTCGGATCGACCTACATCGGGGGCAGCGAGGACAGCGCCCTCCATGGCTTCCGCGGCGTGTCACACGCGGGGACGGGGGTCGAGGTCCGTTTCTAGGGCGCGCTCGCGGCCGCCTCCGCCTTCTCCCGCTCCAGCCGCTTCCACAGCGACTCGTGCTTGGGCTTTGGCTGCCCGTTCTCGTCGAGCTCCTCGGCCTCCGGCGGCGGGTGCGAGATCGGACAGCTCCCCTTCGGCAGGGTGCCCTCCAGGTAGGGCGCCACGATGCCGGGACAGCTCCCGTTCATGTACTTGCCGCTCACCTTGCAGATGGAACGCTTGAGGATCTCCGGGTCGTCTGGCCACGTGGGGTAAATCGGCATCCCGGCGGCGTCTTTCTCGGTCACGTCGACCCTCGTCACCCGGTTCATCCACCAGCCCCAGAGCGGTGCGGCGAGGTCGCTCGCGGCCACGCCGAGCGGCGTGGGCTGGTCGAAACCGATCCACACCACCATCGCGATGCGCGGCGTCGCGCCGACGAACCACAGGTCTTTCTCGCCATCGGTGGTGCCGGTCTTGCCCATCGCCGGGCCCTGGTAGCCGCCCTCGCCGCCGGCGCCCCGGCTCGCGCCGCCGGTGCCCACGTCGATCACCGCGCGCATCAGCTCGCGGGTGAGCGCGGCGGCGCCGGGGTCGATCACCACGTCGTGGGCCGCGGGGGGCGCGATCACCTCGGCGCCGCCTGCGTTCACCGCGCGGTACACGGGGGTGGCCTCGATCTTCCTGCCACCGTTACTCACCACGCCCACAAACTGCGCCATGTCGAGGGGCGTCACCTCGGCCTGCCCCAGGGCGAGGCCCATCTCCTCTGGAAAACTCTCGGTGTCGAAGCCGACTTTATTGGCGAAAGCGATGAGCGCCTTGGGGCCGCCTGCCTCCTCCAGTAACGACGCGGTGGCGATGTTCTGGCTCCAGGCCAGGGCGTGCGCCAACGAGGCGGTTTCCGTGTACTCGCCGCCCACGTTGCGGGGGCGCCACTTGCCCTGCGGGGTGTTGAAGTCGCGGGGGCTGTTGGGCTCGGCGCTCGACGAGGTGAACTTCGGCGTGCCATCGGCGTTCTTCT
>VGRQ01000101.1 GCA_016875315.1 Deltaproteobacteria bacterium
AGGCCCTCGCCGGTGTGGGCGCTGACCGGCACGCAGGGCACGCCGAAGGCCGCCGACACGCGCGCCGGGTCGGGGAGGATGCCCTGGGCGCGCGCCACGTCGGCGAGATTGAGCGCGATCACGAAGGGCAACTCGGCCTCGGCCAGTTGCACCGCGAGGTAGAGGTTGCGGACGAGCTGGGTGGCGTCGACCACCAGCAGCACCAGGTGTGGCCGGGGGTCGCCGTCGAGTCCGAAGAGCGCGCGCACCGCGACCTGTTCCTCGGCCGAGCGCGCGGCGAGCGAGTAGGTGCCCGGCACGTCGATCACCTCGACGTCGCGGCCCCCGAGCCGCCAGGTGCCGCTCTCGCGCTCGACGGTCACCCCCGGGTAGTTGCCCACCCGCGCGTTGGCCCCGGTGAGCCGGTTGAAGAGGCTGGTCTTCCCAGTGTTCGGGTTGCCAGCCACCGCGACCCTGGGCGAGGCCTGCGCGACCACGACGTGGCCTACTTGGCCGCGGCCAGTTCCAGCGCCGGGCTCGCCACCCGGACCGCCTCGGCCTCGGCGCGCCGCAGCGAGAACCGACAGCCCCCGATGTCGACGTCGAGCGGATCGCCCATCGGCGCGACGCCGCGCAGGCGCACGACCGTGCCCGGCAAGAACCCGAGCTCGAGCAAGCGCCGCCGGTAGCCGCGTTCGCCGCCCACCGCCACGATCCGCGCCGACTCGCCTACCGCCAAGCTCGCAAGGGAACTCATGCGTAGCTGCATAGCCGTATTGATAATGAACGTCAACTTCAAAAAGGGGCCCTTTTGCACATCTGCTAGGCTTCGGCGCGCGTGCTGTTCAACTCCCTCGCCTTCGTGGCCTTCCTCGGCGTGGTGTACGGCGCGTGGCGGGCGCTGCCGCTCGGGGCGGGGCGCTACTGGCTGCTCGCGGCCTCGTGCGTGTTCTACGGGTGGTGGGACTGGCGCTTCCTCGGGCTCCTGCTCGCCACCGCCACCCTCGACTGGGCGCTGGCGCTGGGCATGGAGCGGTGGCCTGGCCGTCGCAAGGCGCTCGTCACCGTGTCGGTGGTGTCCAACCTCGGCACCCTCGCGGTGTTCAAGTACGCCGGCTTCTTCTCGCGCGAGCTGGCCGCGGCGCTGGGCCTCGCGTCGCCGTCCATGTTGCTCGGCATCGTGCTCCCCGTCGGCATCAGCTTCTACACCTTCCAGGCGATGGCCTACACCATCGACGTGTACCGCGGGCAGGTAGCGCCCTGCCGCAAGCTCCTCGACTTCCTCCTCTTCATCACCTTCTTCCCCCAGCTGGTGGCGGGACCCATCGAGCGGTCGAGCCACCTGCTGCCCCAGCTGCTCCAGATGCGCCGCCCGGCCTCGCGGAAGCACAGCGAGGCGATGTGGTTCATCACCTGGGGCTACGTGAAAAAGGTGGTGGTGGCCGACAACCTCGCGCCCATCGTGGCCGCCGGCTTCGACAAGGACGGCCCCGGCGGCGCGGCGGTGCTCCTCGCCGCCTACGCCTTCACCTGGCAGATCTACTGCGACTTCTCGGGCTACTCCGACATCGCCCGCGGCGTGGCGCGCCTGTTCGGCGTGGACCTGATGGAGAACTTCGCCCGTCCGTTCTTCGCCGCCTCGCCCCGCGAGGTCTGGCACCGCTGGCACGTGAGCCTGAGCCAGTGGCTGCGCGACTACCTCTACCTGCCGCTCGGGGGCAACCGGTCGCGACCGGGGTTCAACCTGATGGCGACGATGGTCCTCGGCGGCCTCTGGCACGGCGCGAACTACACCTACCTGGCCTGGGGCGCCTGGCATGGCGGTGCCCTCGCGCTGGGGCGTCGCCTGCCGCGGCCGAAGATCCCGCGCTGGCTGCTCGTGGTGGCCACCTTCCACCTCACCTGTCTCGGTTTCGTCGTGTTCCGCGCGCACTCGCTGGCCCACCTCGTCGAGATGGCGTCGAGCTTGTCGAGTCTGCAACTCACGCCGACAGCCCTCGCCCACCTTCGCACCCTGCTCTGGCTCGCCGTCCCCGTCACCCTGCTCGAGTGGGTCCAGGAGCGGCAGGGCACGCTCGCCGTGCTCGGCTGGCCCCGCTCGGCGCAGGCCTGCGTCTACGCGCTACTGTGGACTTCGATCCTGGTTCTCGGTTCCTCGTATGGCTACCAGTTCATCTACTTCCAGTTTTGAGGGGCACCCCGTACGTGCTCGGTAGGCGGCAGGTTTCCAGGTAGCCATCGGAACCCCGGGCCTGGCACCGGATCGCTACCGCTCGTAGGCCCCGATGTCGTAGCTACCGCCGGAGGGGCAGGTGTCCCCCGCCACGTCGTAGGCGACGGAGCCGAACGTGGCACTGGACACGTCGTACCCCGCGTTGACGGCGGAGGAGCTCGCCGACAGGCTGTAGTCGCTGGCGGCCTCGTCGGTGAAGGAGGGGCTCGTGTAGAGGTGGCCCCCGGCCGAGACGGTGGTGGTCACGAAGTTCAGCTCCGCCGCGCGCGTCCGGTAGCCGGCGCTGTCGTGGTAGAGCTGGCTCGTGCACCCCCACACCAGGTTGTTCCGCAGGTAGCTGCGCGTGCTGGTGTCGTCTTCGAGGCAGGTGCCGCCCGATCCGGTCTGCACGAGGTTGTTGACGAGGCCCACCATGGTGCTGCCCGAGGTCCAGATGCCGATGCCGGCACCGTCGAGCACCACCGTGCTGTTCACCATCAGGCAGGACTCGCCGTCGAGCGCGATGCCGACGGCGTCGTCCGTGCCGAGGATCTCCACCAGGTTGGAGTGCCCGGTGACGGTCCCGGTCGCGTCGATGCCCGTGGCCGTGCCGGCGGTCACGAGCGACACGACGTTGCGCGAGACCGTGGCCGCGCCGAGCGACAGGCCGGTCACGGCGCTCGGAGAGAAGGGCACGCCGTCCACGATGTCGCCCCAGCCGCCGCCGAGGTCCGCCTCCTGGAGGAGCACCCGGTTCCCGATGATCGTGGTGGCCGAGCTGCTCACCGCGTCCTCGAAGGCCGTGAGGGTCGGATCCTCTGCCGACGCGCCCGAAGACGCGCTGGGGTCGCCGTAGCAGTACGGGTAGGAAGCGCCTGAGCAGCAGGTGCTCTCCATGCCGACGCTCCCGCCCTCGGAGACGCCCTCGATCGCAGCGGGCCCGAGGATCGAGGTGCCCCAGGCCGAGACGGCGCCCCTCACGCCGTACCAGGCCGAGGCGCTTCCGGCGTCGCCGCCGGCGCCTCCCCAGGCGAGCTTGGTGGCGGGAACGCCGGACATCTCCCGGCAGGTCGTCTCGCAGGTGCCGCTGTTGGCGTCGCCTCCGGCGCCACCGCTGCCGCCCTCCGCGAGGGTCCCGCCGCTCAGGAGCGACCCCACCAGCTCCACGCTGCCGTCATCGGAGAGGACAAGCACCACCTCGCCCGAATTTCCACCGTCGCCGCCCGACCCGCCCGGGCCATGCCAGATGCCATAGCCGTATGCCGTCTGGGTGCCGTCGGCTCCCGCACCGCCCTCGCCCCCTCGCCCCGCGGATCCGCCGAGAACCAGAGTTCCGGCCACGGTCGCCTGTCCTCCGTCCTCGACCTTCCAACTGACCACCGCGGCGCCATCCGTGCCGGATGAACCATCGTTGCCCTGGGGCGCGTCCCAGCTGTCGCACTCCCCAGCGGCCCATGGCCGATAGGTCTCCACCAACGTCGTCCCCGACCCGTCCGCCCCGTCCGCCCCGTTGCCAGCGACGCCGCCCACGACCGCGCTGTCGTACACCCAGCCGCCGCCGGCGCCGACGACCACCGTGGCGATGTCGCCGCTCGTGTAGGTCTGCGGGCCCATGATCACCGACTCGGCGATGCCGAGAGAGCCCAAGGTGCTGTCCGCGGCCCACGCCTCGCTCGAGTCGGCGTAGACGGCGCCCCCGTAGAAGATGCCGTCGCCGACGACTTCCACGACGCCATCGATCTCGAGTCCGGAGACGACCAGGCCGCTCGCGGCGCTCGGGTAGGTGAGGGATCCTTCGACCACCGAGAGCCCGGTCGCGGTCGACCAGTCGGCGGCGTAGCCACCGAAGATGTGGACCGAGACGCTCACGTTCTCGACGTAGGTGCCCTCGGCGGCCACCACCGAGCTTCCTGCCGCCAGGGCCAGGCTGACCCCACGGCCCAGCGTGGCAACCGGGTACTCCTGGGTGCCGGGGAAGTAGTCAGATCCGAGGTCCGCGTCCACGAAGATGGCGGTGGACGACCAGTCGATGGCGTACTCCTCCACGCCGTCGCAGTCCTCGTCCACCTCCGTGTCGGGAATCTCGACCGCGCCCGGGCCGATCCAGGGCGCCGCATCGTCGCAGTCGCCCGCGTCCTCGGTGTACCCGTCGTCGTCGTCGTCGACACCCTCGTCGTCCACGGTCCCGTCGCAGTCGTTGTCGAGGCGATCGTCGGTGATCTCCGTGGCGCCCGGGTACACGAGATCGCTGTAGTCGTTGCAGTCCTCCGCACCGCAGCCGTCGTACCCGTCGCCGTCGCTGTCGCCTCCGTCCGCGGTGCCGTCGCAATCGTCGTCCACGCCGTTGCCGCAGACCTCGTGCATGCCGGGGTGAACGTCGGCATCGGAGTCGTCGCAATCGAGGTCGCAGGTGCTGTAGCCGTCCGCGTCGAGGTCCTCGTCCACGAAGTCGACGGCGCCGTCGCAATCGTTGTCAACCCCATCGCAGGTCTCGGTGGCGCCCGGGTTGACCGAGGACGAGCCGTCGTCGCAGTCCTCGGTCAGCTCGGCGTAGCCCGCCGGCGCGTCGCACGCCGTGGTGGTGCTGCTGGCGAGGCCGTAGCCGTCGGCGTCGGCGTCGAGGTACCAGGTGGCGGCGTCGGCGGCGTCGTCCTCGTCGGTGGTGCCGTCGCAGTCGTCGTCGTAACTGTTGCAGTACTCGGTTGCGCCCGGGTACGACGCGGCGCGCCCGTCGTCGCAGTCGGTCGCGTCCGCGACATAGCCGGAGGGTCGGGAGCAGGCGACGTCGGTGACCGACGCGCTGCCGTAGGAGTCGGCGTCGGCGTCCCGATACCAGGTGGTGGCGTCCACGGCGGCGTCCTCGTCGGTGGTACCGTCGCAGTCGTCGTCGTAACTGTTGCAGTACTCGGTTGCGCCCGGGTACGACGCGGCGCGCCCGTCGTCGCAGTCGGTCGAGTTCGAGACGTAGCCGGTGGGCGCCGTGCAGGACGTGGAAGCCGAACTCGAGCTCCCGTAGCCGTCCGAGTCGGCATCCGCGTACCAGGTGGCGGCGTCCGCGGCCGAGCTCTCGTCGGTGGTACCGTCGCAGTCGTCGTCGTAACTGTTGCAGTACTCGGTGGCGCCCGGGTACGACGCGGCGCGCCCGTCGTCGCAGTCGGTGGCGTTGGCGACGTAGCCGCTGGGCGCGGAGCAGGCGATGTCGGAGAGGGACGCCGTGCCGTAGCCGTCGGCGTCGGCGTCGCGGTACCAGGTGGCCACGTCGGCGGCGTCGTCCTCGTCGGTGGTGCCGTCGCAGTCGTCGTCGTAACTGTTGCAGTACTCGGTCGCGCCCGGGTACGACGCGGCGCGCCCGTCGTCGCAGTCGGTCGCGTCCGCGACGTAGCCGGAGGGTCGGGAGCAGGCGACGTCGGTGACCGACGCGCTGCCGTAGCCGTCGGAGTCGGCGTCCCGATACCAGGTGGTGGCGTCCACGGCGGCGTCCTCGTCGGTGGTACCGTCGCAGTCGTCGTCGTAACTGTTGCAGTACTCGGTGGCGCCCGGGTACGACGCGGCGCGCCCGTCGTCGCAGTCGGTCGAGTTCGAGACGTAGCCGGTGGGCGCCGTGCAGGAGACGTCGCTGGCCGACGCGGTGCCGTAGCCGTCGGCGTCGGCGTCGCGGTACCAGGTGGTGGCGTCGGCGGCGTCGTCCTCGTCGGTGGTGCCGTCGCAGTCGTCGTCGTCGCTGTTGCAGTACTCGGTGGCGCCCGGGTAGGTGGCGGCGCTGGCGTCGTCGCAGTCGGTGGCGCTGGCGACGTAGCCGCTCGGCGCCGCGCACGCGACGTAGGTGACGGTCGCGTCGCCGTAGCCGTCGCCGTCGGCGTCCGCGTACCAGGTGCCGGCGTCCATGGCCGCGTCCTCGTCGGCCGCCCCGTCGCAGTCGTCGTCGTAGGTGTTGCAGGTCTCCGTGGCGCCCGGGTACGCCAAGGCCCGGGTGTCGTCGCAGTCGGTCGCGTCGGACACGTAGCCGGCGGGGGCATCGCAGTCGGCCGCGCTGACCCCCGCGTCGCCGTACCCGTCGCCGTCGGCATCGGCGTACCACGTGATCGCGTCGATGGCGCCGCTCCCGTCGATGCTGCCGTCACAGTCGTCGTCGTCACCGTTGCACACCTCGGCCGCGTCGGGGTTGATCGCGCCCGAGAGGTCGTCACACTCCAGGCAGGCCACCCAGCCGTCCGCGTCGGCGTCGGCGTAGCCCGTGGAGCCGTCGCAGTTGTAGTCGTTCGGGTCGTCGCAGTCGGTCTCGGAGGCGCCCGGGTGCCAGCGCGAGTCCCCGTCGTCGCAGTCGGTCGCGGTCGCCGCGAACCCGCTCGGCTGGTCGCAGGCGGTCGTCGTGACGCTCGAGTCGCCGTAGCCGTCCCCGTCGGCATCGACGTACCAGGTCGGCGCGTCCAGCGCGTCGTCCTCGTCGGTGGTGCCGTCGCAGTCGTCGTCCCGGGTGTTGCACCACTCGTCGGCGCCGGGGTACACGCTCGCGTTCGCGTCGTCGCAGTCGGTGGCCGCCGTGTCGGTCCCGGCCGGTTGGGTGCAGCTCTGCGTGGTGGACGCCCCTGCGGCGCCGTCGCCGTCCACGTCCACGTACCAGGTGGAAGCGTCCGCGGCGTCGTCCTCGTCGGTGGTGCCGTCGCAGTCGTCGTCGTAGGTGTTGCAGTACTCGGTGGCGCCCGGGTAGGTGGCGGCGCTGGCGTCGTCGCAGTCGGTGGCGTCGGCGACGTACCCGCTCGGCGCCGCGCACGCGACGCCGGTGACGGCCGCGTCGCCGTAGCCGTCGCCGTCCGCGTCGGCGTACCAGGTGTCCCCGTCCACCGCGTCGTCCTCGTCGACCGCACCGTCGCAGTCGTCGTCGTAGGCGTTGCAATACTCGGTGGCGCCCGGGTAGGTGGCGGCGCTGGCGTCGTCGCAGTCGGTAGCGTTGGCGACGTACCCGCTCGGCGCTTCGCACGCGGAGGTCGTCTCGTCCGGGTCGCCGAAGCCGTCGCCGTCGGCGTCCGCGTACCAGGTGGCCGCGTCGAGGGCATCGTCCTCGTCCACGACGCCGTCGCAGTCGTGATCGACGCCGTCACACGCCTCGTCCGCCCCCGGGTACACGCTCGCGTCGCCGTCGTCGCAGTCGTCCCCGCCCCACGCGACGTCGGGGTGCCCGTCGCCGTCCCCGTCCGTCTCCCGCACCGAGAACGCCACGGCGCCCGACGCCGTGGCCCCGAGGCTGTCGGTCACGGTGAGGGAGATCACGTGCGCGCCGGCCTCAAGACCCGAGAGGTAGAAGGCGGCGGCCCCGGAGGAGTCGGGAGCCGCGGGTGCCGAGCTGGCCCCGGCCGCGGCGTCACCCCAGGCGAACACCAGGTCGGAGAGCCGCGCCTCGTCGGGGTCGGCGGCGAGCACCTCCACGCGGACGAGGTCGCCGACGGCGAATTCCTCTCCTTCGGCGGGGGAGAGGAAGGTGACGGTGGGCGCCTCGTCTTCGATCACGTGCAGCAGGACCGTGTCTTCCCCGCTCTCGCCCTGCTCGTCGATGGCGATGAGCGACACGGTGCGGTCGCCCATGGGGAGGCCGTCGGCGACGAAGACCACGCCGGCGGCGGCGAAGCTCAGCTCGCCGTCGAGGACCGACCCGTCGTCCACGCCGAAGGACAGCTCGAGGTCGGAGAGCGCGGTCTGGCCGTCGTGCACCGACGCCTCGAAGCGCACGGCGGAGCCGGCGGCGACGCTGGTCCCGTCGCTCGGGGCGACGATGGATACCTGGGGGGCGGAGTTGTACACGGACACGCCGCCGTCCGGGACGCAGGCCAGGAGGCAAGTCGTCGCGAGTACAAGTCTGTTTGGAATGCCCATGAGGTGCGACCTCGGCGCGCGCGCGATGCTAGCCGTTTGTGCGAGGAAACGGAAGCCTCGCGGAGCGCTGCGGGCGCGGGGTCTAGCGCCACGCGGCCTCGCTCGGGCTGCTTCCGCCCACGCTCATTGATCATGCGCTCGAGGTCGCCGAGCGCGTCCTGCCGGCGGTGGACTTTGAGGAACGCGCCGACCGCATCGCGCTGGAGACCGCCATGGCGGCTGAGCGCGCTCTATCTCTCGGAGTCCCTGGCCCTGCCATGACCCGCAAGATCGACACCCGGCTGCGCTCGCCGATGGAGAAGGTGTCGGCTGGCACAGAGGCGCTCAGAGGGTCTCGACCACGCGGTAGACGCGCGCCTCCAGCCGATCCAGCGAGAGGGTGAGCGCGCCGTCGGTCACCGTCTCCACGAGGCCGTCATAGACCCGCTCGGCGCGGCTCCCGGGCAGCCCTGACAGGGTGGCGCTCACCGGCGACTCGGAGGAGTTGACCACCACGATCGTCCAGGCGCCGGCGTGCCGCCAGGCCCGCGCCCAGACGGCGGGGTAGATGAGCGCCTCGCTGAAGCCGTAGGGCGTCACCAGCAGCTCGGCCTCCCCGCTGCCCACCGCCAGCGACAGCTCGCCCAGATCCTCGCCGCGCAGGATCCACTCGCCGAGTGCCTCGGCACCGGAGACGCGGCTTGCGATCTCCAGCACACCGCCGGCGCTGTCTCCCACGTCGGGATCGACCACGGCGTGCCACCAGCTGTAGGTGAACAGACCGCGCGCGCCCGCCGCCAGGGCAGCGAGGTGATCGTGCACCACCTCGGTCCGATCCGGCACGCCGGGGTAGCCGTAGATCTCCGAGTTCCAGACGCCCACCACGCCCAGGGGAGTGCGCTCGTCGGTGGTGTAGCCAGCGGTCTCGATGGCCTCGATCTCGCTCTCGACGCGGTAGCGCACCCAGACGTGGGGCTGTCCGCTGTACTCGACGTAGGCGCCGGCGCCGATGAGATCGAGGGCGTCCACGTAGGGAACGATGTTCTCGGCCGTGTAGTGGCCGGGGATGTACATGTGGACGGGCCGGTCATCAAGGTCGCGCAGGGCCTGTGACAGCTCGTTGAGCAGCGCAAGCTCGTCGGGGTACCAGTAGCGTAGCTCCTCGGGCAGATTCCACCAGCCGGCATGGGGATCGGCCACGGCGGCGGCGACATCATCGACCGAGCCGACGTACTTGTAGTACAGCAGGCTCAGGCCCGCCGCCTCGGCCTCCCAGGCCGCAAGGCCGGGCTGGCCGGCGTAGGTGTGGATGGCGTTGACGCCCGCGGCCTGGAGATCGGCCAGCGTCGCGGCCTCGGTCTCGTCCGCCGAGTACAGGCCCACCATCAGGCGGTCGCCGCGCGGATGCACACCCTTCGGGACCACGACGGACAGCGCGCCCAGCGCGACCTCCGGGCAGCTCGTCGGCGCGGCGGCCAGCGCCGGGTTCCCCGCCGCATCGGGCGTGAACGGACAGATCAGCAGACCGTCCAACGGCTCGCAGGACATGGCGCCGCCGTCCAGGCTGGCCGAGGCTGCACCGCTCAGCACCAGATCGTATCGGGAGCCCACCCACAGCTCGACGCCCACCGGGGCCACCAGCGCCACCTCGGAGCAGTCCTGGCCCGAGTCGCCGCTGTCGGCCGAGGTGTCCGTCAGTCCGCTGTCGCCTCCGTGGCCGCTGTCGGAGGCAGCGGTGTCGTCGCCGCCCGGCCCGTCCCCGCTCCCGTCGGCGCCCTTGTCGGAGGGCTGGCAGCCGACCGCGAGCGCGGCCAGCAGATGTCGGAGTTTGAGGACAGGACCCATGAACCGCTCTCCGGGAGGTAGACCCGGTCCTCGTAGCGCCCGCGAGCAGGCCCGAGAAGGGGCGGGGAGGGCGACGAGCAGGCCTTCGGCGCCGAAGGCCGCGGGCGCGACACGCGCGACAGCGAGGCACCGTCGAGTAGACCCGCCACTGTCGCCGGGCTATCGGCGCGCTCGGAGCACCCCACATCTTCCCCACACGCCTGCGGAAAACTGCGGTCGAATCGTGCGCCCCATGCGGCGCTGCCGAGTCGGCCCGTCGGCAAGAACGCAGGCTAAACCCTACTCTTTCGGTCTACTGTGCGGAATCCTGTAGACTCTTTCAGTTCTAGCCCCCTCCCCGGCTGGGTGGCGGCGCTGGTCGCGGTCGCGACGCTGTTGTCGCTGGAGGCCTACGCTCGCATCGGCTACCACGCCCCCGGCGAGATGGCAGCGCGGGCCCGTGCCGCCGCGGCGGAGATGCGGGCCGACACGGTCGACGTCTCGCTCTACGGCACCTGCCTCGGCGAGCAGACCCTCGACACCCGGCTCCTCGGCGGGGTGCTGGGCGAGGGGGGCCGGGTCCACAACCTCTCCTCGACCGGCAGCGGGCCGCTGGACTGGTACCTCGCGCAGAGCAACCTCATGGATCCCGCGAAGCTCGACGCCATCGTGATTCTCTACGTGATGGGCGACCTGTACCGGGCGCCCTCGCCCTGGCAGAGCCAGGCCATGGAGCTGGCCCGCTGGAGCGACGTGCCCGACATCGCCCGCTGGAGTTGCACCACCCGCGCCTGCCAGGCGGAGTTCTACCTGCGACGGGCCTCCTACTTCTACCGCTACCGGGCCTACTTCGGGAACTGGGCGTGGTGGATGGCAGGCGCGCGCAGCCTCTCGCGCGATCCGCCGGAGGGCAAGCCCCCCGGCGGCGGGCGATCCGCCGCCGAGGAGGCCGCCCTGCACTACCTGGGGCGCCTCGTCACCCAGTCGCATGCGGAGGGGATCCCCGTGTTGTTCCTACCCATGCCACTGTCGCCGCGCAGCGGGCAGGCGCGCAGCGGCGACCAGGCCCGGATCGAGGGCTGGTTGCAGGGGCTGGGCGGGCGAATCCTGCCCGCGCCGAAGCTCGACCGGGGCGACTACGAGGACGACGTGCATCTCAATGGCCGGGGCAAGGCCAACTTCACCTTCGCGGCCGGGGAGTTGATCAAGCAGGTGCTGGCCGAGCTGCGATAGCAGCGCCCGGTGCGCGCACCAGTGCCGGTCAACATCGATGGACTCGACGCCGACGGCGTGGCCACCGGCCTCGACGAGCGCGGGCGACGCTGGTCGGTTCGCGGCGCGATCCCCGGCAGCCTCGTGCTCGCGGGGGGGCGCGCGGCCCACGGCGCCTTACTCTCGGTCGCGCGGCCCCACGTCGACGCGATCCCCGCTCGCTGCGCGCTGTTCGGCACCTGCGGCGGCTGCCTCTACCAGTCCTTGCCCGTGTCGCGACAACGCGAGGAGAAGTTGCGCGCGCTCGTTGCCCTGCTCGGCGGCTGCGGCGCGATGCGGGGCACCGGCGGCGAGGGCTACGGCTACCGCAACAAGATCGAGCTGAGCTTCGGCCCGCAGCGGTACATGAGCCGCGCCGAGATGGCGAGTGGTGCCACCGGCGAGGCTGGTCACTTCCTCGGTTTCCACGGGCCCGGGCGCTTCGATCGCGTGGTGGACGTGCCGGCCTGCGCCATCGCCGATCCGCGCATCAACGAGGTGCTCGGGCGCGTGCGTCGCGACGTCCACGCCTCGCCCTTTCCTCCCTACGACCCGCGGTCCCACGCTGGCTTCTGGCGCCACCTCGCGCTCCGCGCCGGTCGCGACGGCGTCCTCGCGCTGGTCTACACGGCGGCCGGCACCGCCGAGCACGAGGCCTGGCTCAGGGTGCACGCGGC